>NZ_JAUBRH010000016.1:84970-118236 GCF_036701775.1 Microcoleus sp. N9_A2
AAACAGTCGGATTTTCAGTTTCTGTCGCAGAGGAGTTTTCCGTTTTTGGATCAGCAGAATTTGGATCGGAATTGGGAATTTCAGAAATTGTCGGGTTTTCAGTTTCTGTCGCTGGAGAATTTTCAGGTTTTGTTTCAACAGGATTTGTTGCAGAAGTAGTATCTGCTTTTTTGTCTTCTAATTTAGTCTCATTTTTTGGCGCAGCGTCAGCTATCAATTCTTTGCATTTCTCTGATGTACGCCAATCGGAGTTTTTGGCAATTACATCATCCATTGAAATGACTTTAGGGGTTGCACCTTTGAGCGAAAATATGATATCATTGTAATCAGCATCGCTCCCTTCTCCTATCCCCATATCTTCCATGACAAATATACTGCCACCATTCACAACACTGGCTATTTGTCCCCGTTGAAAAGCATCGCTGGAATTAGCTGTCGCCATTGAGAATAAGGGCTTTTTGTCGCCGCCAATCGCTGGATTATTGTACGCTTCTTGTATTGTGCCGTTGGGAACTACGATGATACCAATTTCATCTCCTGGTGTCATTGCAAAAGTTTTGATTCCTCGGTATTCCCCGATATTGAAGTTGTTTTCTCCCTCGAAACTAGAGAATTTCGCTGCTTCTGTACTGTCAGAAATGGCGATATAACCGAGGGAGGAGTTGCTTAAAGCGCGTCTGGCTGCTTCTTTGATAAATGCTTGGGAATCGGGAACAAATTCTTGCATTCCTGTGAGGCTGATAATTGCTAGTTCTCCTTGATACGAGCCTCCGTCTGATAGGTAATCGAACACAATTTTACCTGTTTCGTCTGCTTGGAAAATGCCGGAGTCGAAAGAAATGTTATTTTGAGTTGCTGGTTTGGCTGTATTGCCTGTGATTGCGTCGGTTTGAGTGGTGGATATTTGCGGTTTTTCGGGAATGCTGTTGGTTGTTGGTGTTGAATCTTGGTTGAGGATGAAGGCATTTATCTCTGCTTGTTGGGGAGATATTTCAGGGCTTTTATCGATGATTTGGTTGTTTGATTGTAATAGTTCAACGCTGGGTTTGTGGAGGATGTTTCGTTAACAGTTAAAAGATTTTTCGGGGGATAAGAGTAATCATTGGTAGAATTTGCTAGTGGCAAGTCTTCTGCAATGTCGGGAATGAGAGAAATATTGGCAGTTGTTTTGGGGGTTGATGCTTCGATTAATGACATGATTTAAAGTTTGGTTTTTTGATGAAAAAAGTGACTAAAATTATGCAGAAATTGAGGATTTTAATATTGAAAATATCGCAAACAAAGCGAGTCCAGACGATGCTGAAATTTGGTTTTTTTTATTGAGGACGCAAGCTGCGATATCGACAGGTGAAAACCTGCCAGCGAGGCTGACAAAAATTTGATGTGATGGCAATAACTTGGTTGTTTTATTGCTACCGATACATTTGAGAATATCAATAACTTTTATCGATCGCAAGTGCTTTTCGCCATCAGGAAGTAAACTTCATCGAAGCTTTAACTTACTTCCGTACCCGCTCAGCGTCACACTACGAATTTTGGGATGAGCGAGCATTTTGGAGGTGCGATCGCCCAACTAATTTCCCGGTTTATTGTATAAAAAGTCACTTAATTTGTTAGCAAAAATACGAAAAAACCGATCGCAACAACAGTAAAGGCTTTGGAAACGTAGGTTGTACAGTCCTGGACGCAGACACACTATATGTAGTGTGGTGCGATTCCTAATAATTACTAACGACCAATTACTGATGACTTCGCCTAAGTGAAGCCTAATATATGCCAAAATACGGACGAAATGTGCTATCTGTAGAAGACGAAAGCAGCCTTGACGAAATTTAAAGTCCCATGTTGAATGCGAACGGGAGCATATTGGCAGACAATCGATCGGCCGCGTCGCAGTGGGCGCAAGAAGCTTTAGGGCTTCCCGAAGTTCAAGTACAAGCGCGTTTGCGGGGAAATCACCTGCACATTTTGTGCGAAGCAGCGCAGTGTCCGTCTCAAGAATTGGTGACGGCGAGATTTACCAACGCCCTCGAACACACTGATTTAACGCGACTGCTGCCCGATCGACCTAAAATTTACCAGTTGTTTCTGTGTGGGCGCAAAATCGGTTCCCGACAAAATGACTGGACAGTCCGGCTCGATTGTAGCAGTCCCAAGCGACAGCAACAGCCACAGCAACCGGAACCAAAAGTTGCCGAAGTGCCGCCGCCAGCGAGTTCCCCTGACGAACCGCCAGGAAGCCGTAAAAGAGGCGGATTTTTCGGCAAATTTAAGAATGACAATCAGAAACTCAAACAGACACCAAAACCGGTAGAAACAGCAGCCCACCCGCCACAAGTACGGGAAGAACTGGATTTTGACGCCGAAAGTCTGCCGATTGCCTCCCGCATTCAATACCCAGAAGCTTTTGAAACTTCCCCCGTGACGATCGACACTTCGGCTGCTGCGACGCGGGAAGCTTTCGCTTGGGCCGTTCCCCCCCAGCAGAAAGCGAACCGTGGCGCGGTGGCTTTGATTCAATCCCCCGAAGCCGACTCAGGCGAGGGCGATCGCGATGGAACATTGACGGTTTCGCCGGAAACGTTGGCGCGCCGGGGCTATCCAGATGCGATCGCCAGCTATCTCAGCGAAATCCTCGGGCCGATGGGAGTTTCGGTGAAAGTAAGCATTCGCGAAAAAGAACTCAAAAGTAGCCGAGAAACCCTGCCGGTGAATGGGCCGGAAAATATCAAGCCCAAAGAACGCCGACTGCTGGTGCTGTGCGAGTCAGCTTACAGCCCCGACCCCTCATTGCTGGCCGAACCCATCGCCGGCAGGCTGCGGAAACTGCAACTAGAGGATTTCCGGGAAGCCGTGATCGCCAGCCAAGTCAGCGGCGAAGCGAAGCCGGACTGGCTGCTGCGGGTGGATTTGACTTCGCCGGACAAAATTCTCAAGGAATGGGCCAGGTGGGGAGACGTACAGTCGATCGCCAAACTGCTAAATCAACACTTGGCTGCATCGAAAGTCGAAGTGCGGGCAACCCTCAAAGAAGCAACCCTCCACCTGTTTTGCAGCAAAACTGCCAAAAAAGGACAAAAGCCTAAACGGCAAGAATACCCGGATAAGCAGCAAACCACCGACGCGATCGCCCCTTTGTTAGCCTCCTTTGCGCCCCAAGGCATCCGCGCAGCTACTATCTACGGCGTAGAACCAGCCAAGGACTCTCAGGCTGCGCCGGAGTCCCCCGTGTGGATAGACTGGGTGGACTTGCCTGCAGCCCACCACCCCGACTTGGCTGCAAACGCTAGAACGCTGGCAGTCGAGGGCGACCAATTGGCTCTGACTTTTTTATTGAACAGGTTGCTCAACCCCAATCTCAGACGCAAGCTGGAAACAGGAGGGATTCGGGCTGTCGTGCTGCAAAAAGCCAACGTGCTGCACGTCATGACAGAAGCTCTGACTTGCCCTTCTCAGTCGAAGGTAGGCCCGCCGGTGGCGAAATTTTTGCGGCACTTACAAATTCCGGGAGTGGCAGGGGTGCGAGTCTACGGACGCCGCGCCGGCCAGAAACTGCCCCTGTGGCGCTACGCAATCGACCTCAGAACGGCTGTTGACGAGGAATCAGCAGCGGCACCCGCACCGGCACCCTCCCAAGTGGCTGTGTTGGAAAAGGAACCGGTGCCGGAGTTTGCGCCGGCGGAGGATGGGAGTTTTTCGGGTTTGGGCGACAGTTTGGTGTTCGATGCTCCGATGCCCAACTCCTGGCGGCCCCGCTTCAAAATCAGACTCCCCGGATACAATCTGGGCGAGAAGTTAGTTCAAGCTGCGGTGCAACCGCTTGTCGCTTCGGGTTTGTTTGTTCCCAACGATGGTTTGTCAACGAATGCTGCTGCGCCCGGTGGCGTGAGAGCCGATCGCGCCGCCGGCATGGCTTTGATTTGGGCGATCGCTGGCTGTGTGCTGACTTTCAATACCGATTGGCTGCTCGGTCTATTTCTGCAATCTGCGACGGTCAGTCAAGCTCCTAGCGTCTCCGAAGTTTGCAGTGGGCCAAATTGTCAAAATTCAGCTCCCAAGGCTTTAGGCGACGTTACAGCCAGACTTCCGAACGAAACCGCGAACCCGGTTCCCCCTTCTGGGGAGGTGAATTTGCCTCGAATTCCGTTGCAACCGTCGCCGGAAGCGAACCAGCAAGAGGCTTTTAATGGCTCTGGGTTTACGAAACCGGGAAATACTAGCGTTCCTGTAGCTGATGTTTCTGCTCCTCCGGTGTTCCCAACTTTGAGAAGCGAGCAGCTTGACGACCAGATAGCGCGCTATCAAGAGTACATCCACCTGCACAAAAAACCGCCGGATATTTTAATTGTCGGTAGTTCGAGGGCGCTGCGGGGCATCGACCCAGCGGTTTTGGAAACAGCTTTGGCAGCTTCGGGGTATCCGGGGCTGAGGGCTTACAATTTTGGGGTTAATGGAGCTACTCTCCAGGTTGTAGATTCGCTCATCCGCCGGATTTTGCCGCCGCAACAACTGCCCAAATTGCTGGTGTTGGCTGACGGGGCGAGGGCTCTCAACAGCGGGCGGCCGGATTTGACTTTTAGTGCGATCGCTTCTTCGGAAGGTTACAGGCAATTGAGCCGGGGTAGTTTTCTGATCCGCACCAATCAATTAGAATCCGAAACATCGAAGGAAAGCGCCAACAATCCGGTGGCGACTGCGACTGAATTGGTGAACAATTTGGGACAAGCTCAAGCTAATGTTCAGCAAGTGGTGAGTCAAAAGTTGGTGGAGGGTTCTGCAACTTACAAAAAGCGCGATCGACTCAAAGGGTTTTTGCGATCGATCGTTAATCCCTCAGCCCCTGTTGCAACCGACAGTCCCCAAACCGCAGCCCTGGGTGAACAAACAACGGAAAACGTTCAGCCCACTGCTATGAGTAAACCAGTCAGCGAGTATCAACCAAATGGCTTTTTGCCGATCGAGATACGCTTCAATCCCGAGACTTACTTTCAGAAGCACCCGAAAGTATCTGGTTATTACGACTCCGACTATCAAAATTTTAAATTGATAGGCGAACAAGCTCTAGCACTCAAAAATCTGATCGAATTTACCAAAGTTCGCAACATCAATCTCGTGTTTGTGAATATGCCTCTGACTGAAGATTATTTAGACCCGGTGCGGACAGGTTACGAACAAGAATTCCGGCAATATATGCAAGAATTAGCAGCTCAAAGCGGACTAATTTTTCTAGATAAGAGTTTATTGTGGCCCCAGGCGCGGGAATCTTTTTCCGACCCCAGCCACCTCAACCGTTACGGTGCTGTTGCAGTTTCTAAGCGGTTGGCTCAAGATCCCATGATTCCCTGGCCGGCGAAACAATAGTTTTGAGTTATTTTAGAAGTTAAATGCTCCCAACGTTGCGAGTGCGGCTCGACTATCTCAAAACACTTCTTTCCTGCGGCTAAATACTGAAAATGAAAAGATTGATATTTCCTGAAAATAGCAAAAATACACAGATAAAAAATCATAGAAAAAATCTGCCTTTGATATTTTTTATATTATCTTTAGCATTTTTCTGTTTCAGTTTGTATAAAGGTTTCTTTTTACCTTTAGCTTTATCCTCTGGGCCGCCCAGCAACGAACAAAGTAGCGAACAGCCAACTCTGGCACCCTTTGAACAGGTTGTCACAGACTCCCAAAAGTTAGAGGGACTATTTACCCTTTACCGCAATCAAGCAACTGATAAAGTATATCTGGAAATTAAACCGGAACAATTCAACAAAAAGTTCCTGTGCTTTGTGACCTTGGCATCGGGTTTGGGGGAAGCGGGCATTTTGAGCGGAATGCCGATCGGCGATTTCTTGTTTCAACTGCAGCGCGTCCAAAATAACGTGCAGTTTGTGATACCAAATATAAATTTTCGCACAAGTCCAGGCGACCCGCAAGCAGGTTCCGTAGCGCGGGGATTTAGCGACTCAGTTCTCTATTCTTTGCCTCTCAAAAGCATTCATCCGCAAAGACAAACTCTGCTAATCGATTTAGGAGATTTGCTGATGAGCGAAAAACGCGATTTACCAGGAGTAAAAGCGATTTTGCCGATGCTTTTGGGTTCTTCTTACTCGATCGATGCAGACAAGTCTTCTTTTAAAGATGTTAAAGCGTTTCCACTGAATGTGGAGATTGCTTCTGTCTATGGTTTTTCTAGCGATAACGACAGTGAAGTTAACTATTTACCTTCGGTTCCTGACAGTCGGGCTTTTAACCTCCGCATTCACTACAGTTTCTCGGAAGTGCCGCTAAATAACGGCTACCGGCCCAGACTGGCGGACGAGCGAGTGGGCTATTTTCTTACAGCATATAAGGACTTTTCTGACAAGAGCAGCCGGGAGCCTTTTGTGCGCTATATCAATCGCTGGCATTTGCAAAAGCAAATCCCGACAGCGCCGATGTCGCCTCCGCTGGTGCCGATCGTCTTTTGGATTGAAAATAATGTGCCTCGCGAATACCGAAACGCAATTCGCGAGGGCGTTTTGGAGTGGAACAAAGCTTTTGAAAAGGCAGGTTTTACTGAGGCAATTCAGGTCAAACAAATGCCGGAGAATGCTAAATGGGATCCGGCTGATGTTCGCTACAATACTATCCGCTGGTCGAGTTCTTTTGAGCCTCAGTTTGCTGCCATCGGGCCGTCTCGCACTAACCCGCTGACGGGGGAAATTTTGGATGCTGACATTCTGTTGGATGCTAATGTTGTTCGGGAAGTTAAACAGGGTTATCGGTCTTTGGTGGAACAAAATAGATCGCTATCTAAGAGTTTTCAAGGGCGAAACGGTTCTAATACCAATCCCTGTCAGTTCGGGATGTATTCTCGCTATTTGAATGTGCTAGAAAATGGAGATTTACGAAAACGCAGCGGGGAAAATGATCGAGGTGGAATTGCTGATGATTTGCCTACTTTGGTAGAAAGATATCAAGAGCAAAAGCGAGATCCTTTATCGCGGTTGATGTCGAGTTCGGATATGTGTTTTGGGTTAGAATCGAGCCGCCAGTTTGCGATGGGGGCAATGTCGATGGATATGTTGGAAAATGCAGCGCCTAGCAGTCCGACAATTGACAATTATGTGAATGAATATATCAGATATTTGACGGCGCACGAAGTCGGTCACACTCTAGGTTTGAGGCACAATTTTCATGGGAGTACGATGCTGCAACCGGAGGATTTGAACAATACTCAGGTAACTCGCACGCAAGGTTTGGTAGCGTCAGTTATGGATTATGTGCCGATTAATTTGGCACCCCAGGGAACTGTGCAGGGCGACTATTTTCCAACGATTGTAGGGCCTTACGACGATTGGGCGATCGAGTATGGTTACAAGGTGATTGGCGGGGTAAACCCGAACAGCGACTTACCAGCGCTGCAACAACTTGCCAGCCGCGCTGCGGAACAGCAATTAGCTTACGCGCCGGATGAGGATTCTGTTGATATTCTCGATCCCGCTGCAAATACCTTTGATCTCAGCGCGAATATGCTGAGGTATTCGCAATGGCAATTAGATAATGCGAGGGCGATGTGGAAGCGTTTAGAAAAGCGAATTCCGGTTGGGGAAGACGGTTATAACGAACTGCGAGTGATGTTTGATTCGGTGTTCGGGTATTATGTCAACCAAGTGATGAATGCGACTTTGTATGTGGGGGGACAGTCGTTTAATCGGATTCGCCCTGGAGATACTAATGCGAAGTTGCCGTTTGTGCCGATCGAACTTTCTCAGCAGCGAGAAGCATTAGCAACCCTTGAAAAGTACGTTTTTGCACCGGATGCGTTTAGTTTTGCGCCGGAGTTGCTCAACAAATTGGCGCCTTCGCGCTGGGAGCACTGGGGAAGTCCGGCTTTGGTGTTTCCTCTAGATTACCCGATCGGCGATCGAATTACTTTTTTGCAGCGGTTTGTGTTGCGAGTTTTGCTATCTCCGACGCGGCTGGCGAGGCTGCGGGATGCCGAGTTAAAATCAGCGCCGGAAACTGCTTTGAGGTTGCCGGAAGTGTTGGATACTGTGCAAAAGGATATCTGGCAAGAGGTTTTGCAGCCGACAAATAAAAAGATGGAGATTTCGACTTTTCGGCGTTCTTTGCAGCGGGAACATTTAGCAATTTTGATCGGAATGGTGCTGCGAAAAACGAATGTTCCAGAGGATGCGCGGAGTTTGGCTTGGTACGAGTTGCGGCAGTTGCGGGAGGGTTTGAGCAAGAGTATTCGGAATTTGGATCGGAATGCGGATGCTTATACCCGGGCTCATTTGGAGGAAACGCGCGATCGCATTTCTAAGGTTTTGAATTCGCAAATTCAGTCGAATTAATCTTGGTATTTGTACCTCATAACAGCGGGAACCGCTGTAAGTCCCGTTATATCAAATCTCTTAGCATCGGAATTATTCCTATCTCTCTTCTCGACATCTGCGTGAATCAGCGTCAATCCCTTGTCATCTGCGGTGAATAAATTCTCTTTTTTGACCGCAGATACAGGCAGACTAACACAGATTAACGCAGATTAATTAGATGGATTCCGGTTGCACCATCTGTGATTGTTGACTGTTGATACCAATTTAATGTGAAGTTGCACATATCTCGATTCCCCTAAATCCCCCTTAAGAAGGGGGACTTTGAGAAGAATCTTGTCCCCCCCTTATTAAGGGGGGCTAGGGGGGATCGCATTCTATGCAGCCTCATAAAAAATTGGTATGAGTGGATTTTACTATTTCGATGCTACCGGAATTGATATTAGTTGTAGGTGCGTGGTAAAAAAAAACGATTTGTGCGTCATTGGATCGCAAAAATTAAAATTAGGGGTGAGTGCTTTTCACTTACCCCTACCATTTTTTGGCGCTTTTTAACCTACTAAAAATTGTAGCAATAAATCACCACAAAAACGACGCCATTTTTCCTAGAAATACTTGTCGATGTTGAGGGTCAAAATCAGGAATGTTCCGAGCAAATGACCGGCGCTCATGCAAGCCAGAAATGCCGGTACGCTTACATTGTTGAACAAAGAGGGGAAGGGTAAAGGCATTTTCGGCCCGACGTGGGGATACCAAATTCGGCGGCTGAGAACTAGCAATGCTAATATATTGCAAACAAACATCACTATTGGTTTTTGCAAATTTCCTGATGCTGTGTCAGCTAGAGTCGATTCTACTATTGCCAGTAAATTTGAGTTAATCATCGTTGATGCTCCTATTTTTCATAAATTATCAGAAATGCTTGATGAGATTTCTTGCCAAAAATACAGCAGGGGCGATCGCCTTTACGCAATAAATATCTGTTGCTGTCAATCTTCACCGCGCCAGCGACAGCGCCCCCACCCGTAATCATCGAATTACAGCAAGAAGTCTTTTCATGCCATTCAAAAGTAACGAAAGATACAAAGGGACAAAACCATACTCGCTGCCATTTGTAACTTTTAGCCTGTCTGGCAGTGGCGGCATTTACTCACGCTGCCAGACAGGAAAGACAGCTACTCATTACTGAGCAATGTAGGTAGGCAGAAAGTGAAGTATGTCACGGAGAACGCTATATCCAGCGGCGTCCCAAAGCAAATAAGCTAAGAAACCGATCATCGCTAAGCGGCCGTTCCAAAGTTCTGCTTGCGGGTTGAAGCCAAACAAAAAGGCATTGCGATCTTTGCCGTTGTAGGCATTAGTGGTTGTAGGTACGTTAGTAGGACGAGTTTCCATGTTTTTACATTCCTTAACAATGTTTCGCTTATCATAGTAGCGGCCTAATTTCAGCTTTGCTATCTGCCTGTAGGCTCAAGATATACACAAGTCTAAAGGAGGATTTTGAAATGGAAAATAAAGTGTTAAGTTTTGTTGAGGGAGATTTTTTAAGCGATCGCCTGTATCTGGAGATACCAAATAAAACCGCAAGTTGAAATGGCTGCTGTGAAAAGCTCGATCGCCCCGTAGCGACAAACAACGGCGCTGGTGACTCGACAATACTGAATCCGCGCTCTGCTAGACGCAAGAAAATTTAGTAAATTTCAACTCAAAACCTGAACACGATCGCCCTTGAGTTAACTAAAATAGGAGATAAACAGATAGATCGGGAGAAACAGTTATCGAAACCATCTACGGCAATCTTCAAGGTTTAAAGTCCAGCCAGCTCAAGCAACTCGAAAAGCTTTACCACCAGCGACTACCGGGCGATCGTATCACCACTGCAGAATTCGCCCAGCGCGTCGCCGCCATCAGCACGGAAATAGACAAACCAATCTGCACCTACATCAACCGCCGCGGACAAGTAATTCGCGTCGGCGTCGGTACACCCCGCCAAACCCAGATTGCGCCCCTAGAATTGCCCCGCTACGGGGGAGGTCGCCTCAGCGGCATTCGCTGCATCGCGACCCACCTCAAGCCAGAAATACCCAGCGAAGCAGCACTCACGGCAATGGCAATTCAGCGCCTAGACGCCCTAGTGTGGCTGACGCTGACCGGCGGAGGGTTTCAGCGTCGCGGCGGCGGTGCGACAGGTTACATCAAAGAAACTTATCTCGTTCACCTGATACCCCAGGGAGACCGGCCAAATTTTGAATTCTCTGTTTTGAGCGCTAAGTTAGAACCAGCTTCAACTGATGAAACTGAGGAAATAGAAGAACCTGTAATTCAAAAATCACCAACCAAAACTCAAAACTTTCCCTGGAAAATATCAGAACCTCTGAGTTTGGACGACCTCGCAGATCAAGACTTTCTGGAGTTGGTGGAAGGACTCGAAGCAGATTTTCAAGCAGAGTTTGTAGCTAAGCAGGTTGATGCAGACCAAGATAAAGTGCTGCTGGTGGGTGTGATGACTCAGCACATGACTCTACTGGATTTTGAGGACGGACTCGCAGAAATCACCCGGCTGGTGGAAAGTGCCGGGGGTCAGGTATTGCAAACAGTGCGTCAAAAGCGATCGAACCCCCACCCGCAGACAGTGGTCGGTGAAGGCAAAATTCAAGAAATTTCCCTCACCGCTCAAACGATTAGCGCTAACCTCGTGGTATTCGATCGCGACCTGTCCCCCGCACAAATACGGAACTTGGAAATTCAGATCGGTATCCGGGTAGTCGATCGCACCGAGGTGATTCTCGACATTTTTGCCCAAAGAGCGCGATCTAGCGAAGGTAAATTGCAAGTCGAACTCGCTCAGCTACAGTACACACTGCCCCGCCTGACAGGTCGCGGTCAAGCAATGTCCAGACAGGGCGGTGGCATCGGTACCAGAGGCCCGGGTGAAACTAAACTCGAAACCGAACGGCGGACGATCGCGAAACGCATTTCAAGATTGCAGCAAGAAGTCAATCAACTGCTTGCTCACCGTTTCCGGCTGCGGCAGAACCGGCACTATATGGACGTACCCTCAGTCGCGATCGTCGGCTACACAAACGCCGGTAAATCGACTCTGCTCAACCTGCTCACCAATTCCGAGGTCTACGCCGCCGACCAGTTATTTGCCACCCTCGACCCCACCACCCGAAAGCTGACGATTCAGAGCGCTGTCACTGGAGAACCTTTGTCGATCGTCCTCACAGATACAGTGGGCTTTATTCGCGAACTGCCCCCCTCCTTGATCGACGCTTTTCGGGCTACCCTCGAAGAAGTTACTGACGCCGATGCTTTGCTGCACCTGGTCGATCTCTCCCATCCCGCGTGGCAGAGCCAAATTCGATCTGTCATGAATATTTTGACAGATATGCCCGTAACTCCCGGCCCCGCCCTTGTAGTTTTTAACAAAATCGATGCCGTAGATGGAGAGACTCTCGCCCTCGCCCGAGAAGAATTTCCTCAAGCAGTATTTATTTCGGCCGCCAAAGGTTTGGGGATGGAAACTCTCCGCGACAGACTTGCTCAGCTCATTCAATACGCCCTCTACCCTCGGTAAATACTTAAATATTCCTTTTGAATAGTTGACATGGGGGAATATACGTACATATACTGAGGACAGATCTAGTCGGACTATGAGATTATAAAAGAGTAGTCAGATTGTGCATGACAAAGTACAATACAGCATCTCTATTTTGCGATCGGTTAAATAATTAATTTCCGGAGGTCGCGGTCAAGGTAAAAAGACTCTTTGTTAATGGCTGTTAGGGCTGTTGGTTCAGAGGTTGCAAAAAGATGTTGCTTAACTCTGTGCAAACTACCTTTGCAAACTACCTGTGGAAACCACGGTACGCGATGTCAAGGTAAAAGAAAATAATTTTATTAAAGTGTTTGGGCATTCACCTCAAGCGCTATACTATCTTTTACAGACGTCCGCGAGAGAATACATCCATTTATTGTAAGAACTCTAAAATCCTTGCCCGTCGTACAGCGCTAATCTCTAGGACTATTTCTATTTTTCGATTTTACCACTGTTTAACTAAATAGTTATGTGTACGCCACTGGCAAAACTAGCAATTGGACTCTCTGCCACAATGGCAACAGCGTTCTACTATCTAGCTGCCGCCCCTCCGGCTTCAGCAGCAGTAGATGTGTGTGGGCCTGGAAATTATTCTACTGCCTGTGCCCCCAGCCCGCCATCAGCACCCCCCAACCCGGAACCCGACCCGCCATTGCCCGAACCGACATTACCCGAACAGCCGGCGACCCAGCCGAGTTTGTCCCAAATATACACAGGCACACCTTCGAGAAGCTCAACTTCTATTCCTGAACCGGGTACTGCGATCGCAGTCCTACTGACAGGTGCAGGAATGATCTGTTCGTGCAGAAAGCGAAACAAGCAGGTTGGTCCGCAGCGCTAGGCAGGCTGATGACCAACCTGTTTTCCTTCAAAATGTCTCCGTTTATTTAAGCGTGGATATTTGTTGACTTAATATATAAAAAATCAAAAATTGTATAAAAAATAACTTGACATCTAGCTTGTGCGCTGCAAAGAGAGCCGGATGTTGAAGGCAGAAGGTTATAGCGACTTCAGTCAGGGTAAAAAGAAGGAAGAAGGCAAATTATATTCCCCGCAAGGGTTTCAGCAATGAATAACCTCCGGTGCAACAGATAAGGTTGCTATATATAATAAAAATTAAAATATAAAAATTAAAATAAGATTGGTTAAGATCAATTCTTCGGACAGTTTTTGATAGCCAACCGTAGAATAAGGGTTTCAAGGCTCCAAGGCAAGTTCGCTACCAACGAAAAATCGAGGGTTTCAGCCTAGGAACTAAAAACTGTCCAGACTATTGTTAAGATTACAATTAAAAAATATTGTTATTGTTTGAGCGTCCGATGACCCCTAAAGTAGAAATTTACACTTGGAGAACCTGCCCGTTTTGCATTCGTGCCAAAGCACTGCTCAAGCGAAAAGGAGTGGAGTTTACAGAGTACGCGATCGATGGAGATGAAGCAGCACGGGATCAAATGAGCGATCGAGCCAACGGAGGCCGCACCCTCCCACAAATATTCATTAACGACCAACACATAGGTGGCTGCGACGAAATCCACCAACTCGATGCCCTAGGCCAGCTAGACCCCCTGCTAGCAGCAAAATGAGGCATTCCCTGTCGAATTTTCCGTTAGCCCAAATTTTCCTGCGACCAATTCTTAATTTTAATTGACAATGAAATTTGCATTCATCATCGATCCCCTCGCGCGACTAATTCCAGGACACGATACCAGCGTAGCGCTGATGGAGGCAGCTCAAGAGTTGGGTCACGAAATCTGGGCGACTCAAGCCAACGAACTAAGCGTCATCGGCGGCAAAACCTGGGCAATGCTCAGTCGGGTAGCCCTCACCCCAGTAAAAGTGGTAGATGGACGCTGGGAGGCGGCTCAGATCTGGTACGAGGTGGAACAGCCTACATTGCAGCCACTCGAAGCAATGGACGCAGTATTCATGCGGACAGACCCCCCAGTCAACGTTCCTTACCTTTACGCTACTTACCTTCTAGACGGCATCGATCCGGCTAAAACTTTGGTAGTTAACAGTCCCAAAGGATTGCGGGCGGCCAATGAAAAGATGTACGCTTTACAATTTGAGGGAGCGATCCCCGAGACAATTGTTTCTCAAAACAAGCAGGTAATTCGCCAATTTGTTGAGAAAAAAGGAGCAGCAGTTCTTAAACCCTTGGGCGGCAAAGCTGGCGAGGGGATTTTGTTTCTGGAATCGGGCGATCGCAATCTCAACTCCCTGGTAGAAATTAGCACTCAACAAGGGCAAATTCCCGTGATGGTTCAGACTTATCTGCCGGAAGCCAAAGAGGGAGATAAACGGATAGTGCTGTTGAACGGCAAGCCCATCGGTGCTATCAACCGCATTCCCACCGGCAATGAATTTCGCGGCAACATGGCCGTCGGCGGCCGAGTCGCAAAAACAGAAATTACCGATCGCGAACTAGAAATTTGCACTCAGTTAGAACCAGTGCTGCAACAGGACGGACTGTACTTTGTCGGCATTGATATCATTGGCGGTTATCTCACAGAAGTTAATGTCACCAGCCCTACAGGGATCAGAGAAATTGACTTGTTTGACGGCGTTAATTTGGGCAAACAAGTAATTGAATGGACTGTCTCGCAGGCAGAAACTAGAAGTTACAACCTAACCGAGAATTAGTCATGAGCCAATTATTTTAATTTTTAAAAATTAAAATAATTACCCTTTTTTTAATGCCAAAAGCTTGACTTTGAAACTCCTAGGAAGTACAATAATATAATGGGAGTGGTGACTTAAATAAATTTTAAGTCACCACTCCCATTATCTAAAATATACCCCAACACTCTCGAAAAATCAATAGGTAATAGTTCCTTTTTTATGGCAATTTTTTTAACAAGATTAGAAAAAACTTGTTTTCATCAACCATATCTTCATGAGATTAACTCAGCGCCAGCTTTTGTGTAAGTGTTCGGTATGAGAACCCAAAAGATTCTCCCAGATCGAAGATGGGAGAATGCCCAATGCCCAATTCCCAATTCCCAATGCCCAATTCCCAATGCCCAATTCCCAATTCCCAATTATTAAATCATGTCAAAAATTGGCGTTGCAGTAGTCGGTACAGGTTTCGGTCAAAAAGTGCATCTTCCCGGATTCCAGGCCCATCACCGGACAGAGGTTGTGGCTGTTTACCACCGGAATTTAGACAAAGCAAAGGCGATCGCCTCTACCCACAATATCCCCTACGCTTGCGACTCGATCGCCGATATAGTAGCCATCCCAGAAGTGGCGGGCGTCAGCATTTCCACACCGCCATTTTTGCATTTTGAAATGGCAAAAACCGTCTTGGAAGCAGGCAAGCATTTATTATTAGAAAAACCCACAGCCCTGACAGCAAATGAAGCCAGGGAACTTTACCGATTGGCCAACAACGAATCTCAAACCGATTTTAAAAATGGTGGTTCGAGAGCAATTGCCACAATGGACTTTGAGTTTCGCTTCATCCCCGCATGGCAAATGCTAGCAGAATTATTGGCAGCAGAATATGTGGGAGAAAAGCGTTTAATTAAGATTGATTGGCTGGTGTCGAGCCGTGCTGATGCGAGTCGCCCCTGGAATTGGTACGCGCAAAAAGAGCGAGGCGGCGGAGTTTTGGGCGCGACAGGTTCTCACGTTTTTGATTATATTAGCTGGCTGTTCGGCCCGCCGCAGAGGCTTTCTGGGCATTTGATTACAGGAATTTCGCGGCGGCCCGATCCGAATGATGCGGGAAAATTAAAATTAGTTGATGCCGATGATTCGTGCACGTTGATGTTGGAATTAGCCGGGGGAACTCCTTGTCAAGTTTGTTTGAGTTCTGTTACTTATCAAGGGCGGGGACACTGGGTGGAAATATACGGGAGTAAGGGTACGTTGGTGTTAGGAAGCGACAACCAGCAAGATTATGTCCACGGATTTCGCTTGTGGGGTTCCCAAGGTGGAGAACCTTTAGCTGAAATCAAAATTCCTCAAAGATTGGAGTTTCCTCAAGTTTATCCAGACGGGAGGATTGCACCGTTTATTCGAGTAGTAGATAGGTGGGTAGAAGCAATAGATGCCGGTAAATCTTTGATACCGTCCCTCAGAGAAGGGGTTTACTCGCAGTTGTTGATGGATTTGACCCAGGAGTCGAATGCTACGGGAACTTGGGTAGATTTACCGAATTTAGATAAATTTTTGGGCACTAAGTAAAAGTAAAAACTCCCAAAGCAATCTCTCGCACTCGAAAAGCACCCCAAACCCGATAAACTACAAATAGAGAAACTCAATCCAACCCTATATCCAGAGTCGGTAGTTGTGAATGGCGCGCCCTGAAAGTCCTTGCCTCAGTATAGCGATCGCTCGCCTGAGAACCGCTGGGGCAAACCATTTTGCCACTTGGGTTCTACAAGCTCCCTATCCCAGCGGGTACGTTCACCACGACTGTATGTGGCCCGATACCCTATCCCAATCTTGGAAAGCTTGGCAGGAAATGTTTTCGCCCTCCGGGACAATTCACGAATTGCCCCTAAATTCTGATGGCAGTTTCGCCTCGCCCCAAAACAACCAGAATATACTGGCAGAAATTGAACAACGAACCCCTAACTCCCTACAGTCACTTTCACCCATGCCTCCTGTGCCTTTGAGCCTCGGCCAAGGGGGGTTGGTTGAGAGGGGGGAGCAGAATCCGCCGTCGCCACCGGCAAGCTACAGCAGCCGCCTGATGCAGCATTTGGGGATTAATCTTTGGCAGTGGCTTTTTGAAGGCCCGATTCAGGGTAGTCTCCAGGAAAGTAAAGGTATCGCGATCGGGCAAAATCTACCCCTGCGAGTACGCGTAGACTTGCGCGAACCGTATTTAATTGCTTTGCCTTGGGAAATTATGCAGCCTCAAGCCGGTCAACCGGCAATTTCTCTGTCGCAGCAACTGCTGTTCAGCCGCACTACCAGCAATGTTGAACCTTTGCCACCCCTGCAGCCTGCGGAGTCGCTCAACATTTTGCTAGTTTTGGGACAAGCCGAAACCGGCCGCAGCGCTAATTCTCAATTTTCCAACAGTAATAACGGTCATTTGCAGTTGGGAGAAGAAGCACTCGCCCTAGCTGGCGTTCTGGAAAGTGCTTTTCAAACCGACGACAGCGGCAAATATTTTGACATCAGCGTTCCGACTCGCGTCGATACTCTGATCGAACCAACTCCGGCGGAACTCATTTCTCGGCTGGAAACGCAAGCTTACAACATTCTGTTCTACGCCGGCCACGGGATACCTGGCCCCGACGGCGGTTTGCTGTTTTTGGGGCCGGAAACGGCGATTAATGGCACTGAACTAGCTCATGTATTAGTTCGGTGCCGCGTGACTCTGGCGGTGTTTAATGCCTGCTGGGGAGCTCAGCCGGCGGTGGAGAGGCTGCACTTAACTAACGGCCAACAACAGGCGATCGCCCGCAGCAGTTTGGCGGAGGTACTGATCCATCACGGGGTGCCTGCGGTGTTGGGGATGCGGGACTCGATCGCCGATCGGGAGGCCCTAAGTTTTATCCAAACTTTTGCCCAAGCTTTGGCCGGACGGATGTCGATCGATCGCGCAGTCGCCGTCGCCAGACAGCAGTTACTAACGCTCTACAAGTTCAATCAACCGGCTTGGACGCTGCCTGTGCTGTATATGCACCCTGAGTTTGACGGTCAGCTAACTGAGCCGGTAGATGACCTCAAAACAGAGTTGCCTTTAAATTCTTCTACTTGGCTGGGACGGTTGCCGTCTTGTGCTTATTTACGGGGGCGCGATCGACCAAATGCCAAATCCACCGAATCGACCAATCAGGTTTGGCCGATTCGCGCAGGTATGGTTCGAGTCGGACGCTGGGAAGAAAACGACGTAGTGATTCGAGAACAGTGGGTTTCTCAAAAACACGCCGAAATTTTCTGCCGAAACACTATCGGAGATAGCCGGGAAGAACCTAGCTACTTCTTGCGCGATTTTTCTCGCTACGGGACTCTAGTTTTGGGCTCTGAGGGATGGCTGAGAGTTCATCACCAAGAATTGCTGCTACGCAGCGGGACTCAGCTAAAATTTGGCAGTTCTCAAGGTCAGATTTTTGAGTTCACTATTGAGGTTCCCAAAACTTCGGGCTACAGTGAGACTGATTGCGGAACGAATTAAGATGCGGGTGTAGCTAATGAAGGCAAGCGACGAGTAGCACAGCAAAGTTCTGGGCCTTGAGTCTCCAGTCTGAATTTCAAAGAGTTACTTACCACTGATAGCTCGCAACTAGCTCTTGGCACAGTCCCCCTTCTGTCTTTTCCTTTTCCCCCTGAGGTATTACATCATGGCTACCCAATCTCCTGATTCTCAATATTTTCGCGACTCTCAAACTCAGGCCCAGATGGAACTTCTCGCCACAATTGTTCAGACTGATGTTGCTTACCCCTGGAATCCTGCACAGCTTGAATCAGAATCTTATTTGACAGCCCTAGAGCAGGAATTTGCGCTGTCTGATTCCTTCAGCGACAGCGATATTGCCCTGAAGTCGCAAGTTTTATTCTCGCAATTAGAACAAGTTTGGCTGACGACTGCTCTGCAAAAGTCTTTGCGCGAGAAATTTGCTCGCGTTCCTCAAGATTTTCTGGCCAGCATCGCTCAAAGCGTTCAAAACGCAACTGTTAAGTATCAATCTTTAGCTGACCAAATGGTAGAGTGCGTCTTAGATATTTTGCCTCAGTGGGCTGAGGAAGATTTGCAAGTGTTGGCACGTCCTTTGGCTTATGCCATGCGAGATGTTGATTCCGAAGGGGGGGAATTGGTCATGGCTACTAAAAGACCTTGGGCCCAATTGTCGGAAATAGAACAAGCCAGAGTTAGTTTGGCTGTCGCCCGCTATGCAATCTCGCAATTAGAAATTGCTGATTAGTTTTTTGATGGCTGGGTTTTTGTGCTGGGATAGCGGTAATTTTTTTAAATGAATATAAAATTAATCTACCTTTAGTTAGATGTCGAATTCGTTTAATTGTTAAATCATCTGGATTGCTATAGTTTGATATAGCAATCCTATTTGATTTGTAGACAAGATAATTTTTTTTGAACTATAGCAAGCGCGCCCGACGTTTATGACTGAGATGTGGCAGGATTTTCAATAAGCTTTTTATGGGTGGCGTCCGAGAAACGGCCCACAAGAAATATTTTTTATGGTGGAACAGGCCCGAAAGCCTTTTGCAGCAATGTCAGCAAAGGGTAAGTTAGGAGGTTATTAATTGCTGAAATCCTTGCCGAAGATTGCTTCTGACCGAAAGTATCCAGGATACAAGCCCCCGAATTTATCCGGGGGGTCAATGCTTCAATCTAAAATCTAAAATCTAAAATCTAAAATCGATAGACTTCTCTCCTAGGCAACTAAAGCCTTTTTTCTTCTTCCTTCTGCTAGATTTTGCCAGGTTTGGACTCGCTAAGCAGTTTGGCAACATCAAGCAAGATGAATTATCATACAATGGTCAGAATGTTAAAAAATGTAAATATAGTAATGGGGGTGTGTCGGAATTTTCAACTGAATTAAAAAGTGGACAGCAGGAAACCCTTACTGCTGCATGCACGAGCGGGACTTTAAATTTATTTTATGACAACTTCAAGATTTGATTTTCAAGACTTGAAACGCCGCTTGTGGCGGATTTCGGGGGTGCCGACGGCAACGCTAGTCGTGTTGGGGGCGGTTGCTTTCGCAGGTGCGATCGCCGGAGCCTGGTTTGCCCGTGAAGGTACAGTCAGCGGTATTTTTGCCATAATCAACACTTGGCAGCAAAACCCGCCTGTGTGGCTGCAAGTCCCTGCTACGAGCAAGATGTATTTGTTAGTGCCGACTATCGCCCTGGTGTCCGTTGCTTTAGCTGCAATTAAAATTTCGCCTCAACCGCAGAAATGGTCGCGCGCTGTAGTAGTTGCAATAGTTCTGGCTTTAACCATTCGTTACGTTTTATGGCGATCGCTCGCTACTCTAAATTTAACCGATCCCCTCAACGGTATCTTTAGTTTGGGGCTGTTTTTCCTAGAAATGCTACTGGTTTTCAACACCAGTATTCAACTGTATTTAATGCTGAGAATGAAAGACCGGCGTCGAGAAGCCGATCGCATGGCAGTTGCAGTTGAAGCTGGAAACTTCACCCCGGCCGTAGATATTTTCATCCCAACTTACAACGAACCGGCTTTTATTTTACGGCGCACTGTAATCGGCTGTCAAGCTTTAGATTATGCCAACAAAAAAGTATATTTGCTCGACGATACTAAGCGGCATGAAATCAAGTTGCTGGCAAAAGAACTAGGATGCGAGTATATAACCCGACCCGATAATATTCACGCCAAAGCTGGAAACATTAACCATGCCACAGCCCTAACTAATGGAGAACTAATTGTAGTTTTCGATGCAGATTTTATTCCCACTAAAAACTTTTTAACTCGAACAGTTGGATTTTTTCAAAATCCCGAAATCGCCCTCGTTCAAACACCGCAAAGCTTTTACAACCACGACCCCATCTCCCGTAATTTAGGTTTAGAAAATGTACTCGCGCCGGAAGAAGAAATATTTTACAGGCAAATTGAAATCATCAAAGACAGCGCCGACAGCGTGGTTTGTTGCGGTACATCTTTTGTAGTTAGGCGGAGTGCTTTAGAAACAGCGGGAGGCTTGGTCACAGATTCAATCTGCGAAGATTATTTTACCGGAATTCGGCTGTCAGCAACCGGATATCGCTTAGTTTATTTAGATGAAAAATTGAGTGCTGGTCTGGCGGCTGAAAATATAGAGGCTCATCTAAATCAAAGGCTACGCTGGGCACGAGGCACGCTTCAGGCATTTTTTATTGATTCCAATCCTTTAACAATTCGCGGTCTCAGATTCGTACAAAGGCTGTCTCATTTGGAAGGATTGCTGCACTGGTTTACCAGTTTAACCAAGGTTTTATATCTGTTAATACCTTTAGCTTATTCGTTTTTCGGCATCATTCCTTTGCGAGCAACTGCGCGGGAATTGCTGTACTTTTTCCTGCCTTACTATTTGGTGCAACTTACTGTGTTTTCTTGGCTGAACCGCAGATCGGGATCTGCTTTGCTTTCCGATATTTATTCGTTTGTCCAGTGTATTCCTTTAGCGGTGACGGTAGTGAGTTCCATGCTGAATCCCTTTGGGAAAGGGTTTCAGGTGACGCCAAAAGGAATTGCAAGCGATCGCTTTCGTTTTAACTGGAACTTGGGATGGCCTTTGATTGTCTTGTTTGCAGCTACAGCATTCAGTTTGTGGCACAATTTAAACATTAATTTAGTTAAAAACGTTGGCACCGTACAGTCAATATCAGAAAGTGTACATTTGTCAAAAGGAATGAGTTTAGGATGGATTTGGAGCGCTTACAACCTGCTGATGCTGGGGATTGCATTACTGATTTTGGTGGATATTCCTAAGCCGGACATTTACGAATGGTTCAATTTACGCAGGGTTGTACAATTGAATATTGGCGGTCAAAGTTTTTGGGGTGTAACCACTGTCATTTCGGAAAGTGGCGCTGAAGTTGCTTTGACGCAGTGGCCAAGTTTTGGGGTGAAAAATAAAGGCAGTAAAGAAAGTTTGACAGCAGCAGAGATTTTGCCAAAATATGCCTTTGAGACAAGTTTATCCCAGGGTAAAATAAAAGCGCTCCCTCGCAGTGCGGCAGTCAAGGCAAGGAGATCGCTAGCGCCGTCTGTTGTTGAGTTGGGCACTCAGCGTCGTTTGGCCAAAGGTTTGATTGATTGCGATTCGGCGACTCTGAAAATTCTGGAAGAGAACTGTTTTATTCCTGTGGCTAAGATTGAGTTGGTGAGCGATAAATCTCAGTTGCGGTCTAGTTTTCGGGATGGAAAAGAGTGCAGTTTTGTGGAATTTCCCACTGTGCGAATTGCGTTCGATCGCCTGAATATTAGCCAGCACCGCTGTTTGATCGAAATGCTGTACTGTCGGCCGGGCCAGTGGCAGCGGCAGGAAACTCCCGGAGAATGGCGATCGCTGTGGCTGTTGCTGAGAATTGCTTTGAAACCGAGGGCTGTTTTTGAGAGGAATAGGTCAGTTAGGCCGATCGGGGTTTCGCAAGTTTAGATACAATTGGCTAGACTTATCGCACAATTTTTAGATTGATAAGTCAACCGCAGATGTAAGGTAGATAAACGCCGATAAACGCAGATAATTTCCAGAGAGTTTTTGATTTTTGGAATAGGTATTTTCTGCCTTTTTCAATACAATTTACAAACCGGGTAGCGGCACAAACTCGTAACCGTAACTGGTGCGATTTCCCGGTTTAACAATTACTAACTGAACTGCTCGATTGCGATCGCCCGAAGGTAAAAATCGAATCTGCCCCGATGCTCCATTTGCGGAAAAATCTGACGCCGATAAAGCTTGTTGAATGCCTGTACGAGTCGGATTTCGCCCTAAACCGACAATTAAGGCGATCGCCGCGTCGTAGGCTAAAGCTGTGCGCCAACTTACTTCAGCATTCCAAAGTTGTTTCGATGTTTGGGGAAAGCTTGACTGCGGATCTGCGAGAATGTGCCAAGGAACAGCCAGCACCATATCTGCTGCTCCTGCGCCACCAATTTGCAGTGTTTTAGCAGTATAAACGTCGTCTCCTGCTAGTAACGGTAGCCGTTTGGCGTTTACTTGCACTACTTGCAAAGCTTGGTCAAGCGTGGCGGTATTGGCTGCTAACATCATCACTTCTGCTCCCTGGGCGATCGCGCTTTTAAAGCTCTCGGTAGCATTAAAATTGCCCTTAGCAAAGTCAAATTCCGATACTACTTGTCCGCCATCTCCATAAAGAGCAGTGGTGAATTCACTTTTTAAAGATTTGCTATAATTGCTGGCAGAATTGAAAAATACAGCAGCTTTTTTCTTTTGTAATTTTGTTAGCATATAGCGAGAAAGAGCATTCGCAGCAAATCGATCGCTCGGCACTGTCCTAAATATGTTGCTGCCAATTCCTGAGAGTTGTACAGACGTACTAATCGGAGAAATTGCTACTAATTGATTTTGCTGGTAAATCTTGCTGGCTGCTAGCGTTGCATCAGAACTAAAATGCCCGATTACTCCTAAAATGTCTGAGTTATTTGCTAAAGCACTGGCAATTTGCGAGGCAATCTCTGGGTTATCGTCATCGTTAGCAATTAGCACTTTTAATGGAGTACCGCTAATGCCGCCACTTTGGTTAATTTCATTTTGAGCTTGAGCGACGCCCCGCAGAATTTCTTGAGCACCATTGATATCGGCGCCAATGGGAACCGCTGCGGCAATTGTGTAGGATTTTTGGTTGCCGATGCGGGCGTTGTTGAGGTAAATTAGTGCTTCGGGATCGTTGCGATTGGTTTTCAGTGAAGCTTGTAAGTCGGAAATAGCGGCGTTGTAGTTGCCAGATGCGTAAGCCTGTATTGCTGCTTGTTTGGTTGTGGTTGCTCCATCTGGAATCAACAGTTTTTTTCCGGCACTCAGGCGCTGCTGGATTGCTTGCTCTGACTGCGGGGAATTCCCCATCGGGGATTTGGAAAACGTCTGATTTTGGGGTGATGAAGCTTCGGGAGTGATGCCGCCGCGGCTTGTCAGCCACCAAATACCTGTACCGGCTAGCCCGATCGTAATTAGGAGCGATAATACCAGAACAGCGGTTTCGTTTTTTTGGGACATGGCTGCACAGTTTGAGATTTTAGGTTTTAGATTCAACGACTCAGGAAGAAGGCAGAAGGCAGGAGGCAGAAGGCAGAAGAACTAATCTAATTATATTTTGACATTTTTTTATTAATTTTAGATAGTCTAGGAGGCACGGGTACTCAGCAACCGGTTTGGATGGACGAAAATACACAGGTTGCAGTTGAGTTTTTCGTAAACACTTGTGAACGACTCATATCACAATTATTTGTTAAAATATTTTCCTTAATTATATCTTTATTTTTGCACCAAAACTCGACAGTGGGGGAGTTGTCAAACATCAAAGATTGGGGTGAAAGATTAAGGTTTTTTGAAGTTTAGCAAAAATCCTGCAATCTTTTGTAATATAAACAGGAAAGTTGAAAAATATCTAAAGACAAACTAATTAGATAAAAGAGTCGCTAAGGTAGTAAGTATGACAACTTGTCAGAGAAAAAAGTGTTAAGCTCGGCTAAGCTCAGCCAAAACAAAAGCGCAATATTTAATTAAGCTCGATCGATAACAAAGGCTAAGGTAAATTTCATGGCAAACTCAATTTTAAAGGAGCCAAACGCAGCAGTAGGATTGCAGTGGCAGCCAAAAGATATTATCCGCGGCCTAGTGTGGAAAATTGCGATCGCAACCTGGCTGTTGATGGCTGTAGGGAGCGCCACGCGCGTGATGAACGCGGGCCTCGCTTGCCCCGACTGGCCACTGTGCTACGGTCAATTAATACCCGCAGCGCAAATGAATTTGCAGGTATTTCTGGAGTGGTTTCACCGTTTGGACGCCGCAGCAATTGGCTTAAGCGCGATCGGCCTTTTAGGACTCTCTGTGTTCTACCGCAGCCGCCTCCCTTCATGGGTGCCGTTTGCCAGCGCCGGGGCAGTATTTTTAATAGTTTTTCAAGGCGTATTGGGCGGCTTGACAGTCACACAACTGCTGCGATTTGACATCGTTACCGCTCATTTGGGAACGGCTTTACTGTTTTTTTGCGCCCTGCTAGCGATCGGTTTCATGCTGACTCCCTACGAAGCTACAGGAAATGTCGGCAAATTGGCTTGGGTAAGTTCGATCGCAGCATTGTTAGTTTACCTGCAAAGTTTGCTAGGAGCATTAGTAGGCTCTAGATGGGCACTGCACCAATGTTTGGACTCCTCAGAATTGTGCTCGGTAATGAACAGCCACATCGTCGGCATCGTACCCGCTACCGCAGCAACTTTAGCAGTAGCAGTCATGGCTTGGCGACAACCAGCACTTAATTCAAGCTTGCGAAAATTAGGAAATTTAGCCAGTGTTTTTCTGATTGTTCAATTAGTTTTGGGATTAGCAACTTTCCGGCTGCACCTTCAAGTAGAACCGCTGACAGTCGCCCACCAAGCAGTCGGTGCAGCATTGCTGGGAACCTTGGTAGCTTTTAGCATTGTAGCGTGGCGCGATCGAGTTTTATCAGCTTGAAATGGGCGGGTTGATTAATCGGCGGTTGAAACCGCTACTACACAAACAAAGTCCGCCTGCGCGGACTAAGATGGGCGGGTTTATTAATCCTTTTACCTACAGCAAATATCTCTCGTAAAACCCGCCCCTACAAACCAATGACAACTGACAACTAACAATTAATAACCAATGCAAGAAGTTCTTACAAACAATAGCCCCCGCCTCCACGAAAACTTTTCGCAAGTTGTGAAAAGTTACTATCAACTAACAAAACCCAGAATTATTTTACTGCTGCTAATCACTACCTCAGCAGGAATGTGGATGGCCGCCAAAGGAGAAGTAGACCCGCTATTGCTGGTATCAACTATTACTGGAGGCGCTTTAGCTTCCGCGTCGGCGAATACGATTAATTGTGTCTACGACAGTGACATCGATTATATTATGGAGCGCACCCGCTGGCGGCCGATTCCTTCGGGGCGTGTCAAGAAGCGCGATGCTTTGATATTTGCGATCGCCCTAGCTACAATATCTTTTACATTGCTCACAGTTGTTGCCAACTTATTAGCAGCTTTGCTAGCGATGTCCGGCATCGTTTTCTACGTCCTAATTTACACCCACTGGCTGAAGCGCCACAGCGTCCAAAACATCGTCATCGGCGGTGCAGCAGGAGCGATTCCGCCGCTAGTTGGGTGGGCTGCGGTAACGGGAGATTTGAGTTGGGGTGCGTGGCTGCTGTTTGGGATTATATTCCTGTGGACACCGCCGCATTTTTGGGCATTAGCAATGATGATTCGCGACGAATACGAGGGAGTAGGCGTACCGATGTTGCCAGTAATTGAAGGCGACGAAGAGACAGCGCGCCAAATTTGGATTTACACGTTATTGATGCTTCCTGCCACTTTGCTGCTGGTGTATCCGCTGAATTTAGCCGGCCCGGTGTATGCTGGTACTGCGATTTTCCTGGGTGCTATTTTTGCCCAAAAAGCTTGGTTGCTGTTGCAGACTCCAGAGGATAAGAAGGTTGCGCGATCGCTCTTCAAATACTCTATTCTGTACCTGATGCTATTGTGTGCCGGCATCGTGGTTGATAGTTTGCCCGCGACTCACAATTTGACTGCTGCTGTTGTGCAAAATGTGCAAACTTTGATTAGTACAGTTGTGATGTAGTCTTCTGTTAAATTGAAGTTCTTAAAATGAAGCCCGCATCTTGCGGGTTTTGTTTAGGGTAAAATGGCGGCAATAGTCATTATCCCATCTGCGTTAATCTGCGTTAATCTGCATGAATCTGCGGTTAAAAAAAGAGTGAATAAAAGTGTAAAATAAAAAGTGGAAGAAAGTTCTGATGCCTGAGAATACCGTGAAAATAGAAATCTCATTCCAATCATTGCTGGAAGCTATTTCGTCGCTGGGAATTGCTGAAAGATACAAGATTTGGGAATTTTTGGAAGCTGAACTATTCCCGAATGAGGAAGATTCTCCAGAAGACATTGCCGAAATTGAAGCTGCCCGTGCTGATTACAAAGCGGGAGACTACACAACTTTCGATCGATACATGGCCGGGCGGGCAAATAAATCGGCATGACTTACACCATCCTTGATGAACCTTTAAAGACAGTGACAGTTAATTTTAAAATCTTAACTATACTCATAATAGATGAAAACCATAGAGAGGCGAACTGGTTATGAACTGGAAAGCACATATTCATTCAAATCCTAAAATTCTGCTTGGTAAGCCTGTAATTAAGGGAACACGAATATCTGTGGAGTTTATTCTAGGGTTATTTTCAGAAGGTTGGACTCAGCAACAAGTTCTAGAAAACTACCCAACGCTTAATCCTGAATCTATCCAAGCAGTGTTTGCTTTCGCTGCGGAATGCCTCAAAGAAGACGTATTTTACACGCCTTTACTGTTTGCTGAGGCAAGTTAATGCGGTTTCTGGCAAATGAAAACTTTCCACTTCTGAGTGTACCAATTCTACGACCAGCGGATCTTGAAGTCGCTTCTGTTACCGAGGATTCTCCAGGAATTGAGGATTCCGAGGTTTTGGCTCGTGCAGCAGATGAACAACGGGTGATTTTGACCTTCGATCGCGATTACGGCGAACTCATTTATCGCTTGCGGTTGCGATCGCCAAGAGGTGTCATTTATTTGCGGTTTCGTCCTCACACGCCGGAAGAACCAGCATCAATATTGTTAAATTTATTACAGACCGAAGGATTGCAATTTGAGGAATGGTTTACGGTGGTGGAGCGCGATCAAATTCGTCAACGCCCCCTACCGTAGTTTTTGATTGAGCTGGAAGTGGCGATCACAGAATTATATCGCGGTGTGAGTTTGGGGCGATAAATGAAGTAAGCTAGAGAGAAAGGTTTCAAACAATTTTAACCAAGGCCAGCATCCGTTGCTTATCTGTTTGACAGAATTACAGTGAACCCAAGACAATGTGGCGGTCGTCCCTGCATCCGGGGAATGCGGATTCGAGTCATCGATATCCTAGAGTTGCTAGCTGCTGGTTTGAGTTTTGAGCAAATTCTCGAAGAATTGCCAGACTTGGAACTTGAAGATATCAAAGCTGCGCTTCTGTATGCAGTCCGCAAACTCGACCATCCCGTTTTAGCCGCATGACAATTTGGTTGAATGCTCATCTATCGCCAGCCATTGCTGTGTGGATTACTGCTACCTTTGGTGAAATACATTTATCATAATTGATTGACAATGACCTTTTGGGCTTATAAACCTAATTAACTATGGGTAGCTACTCATTTCTAAGTATTGATGGTATCAAAATGAGATCGGTGGAAGATGATTTCGATCCAAATGTGATGATATTGTTTGATGAAACGGATAAGCGGGTACGCCCGTATTTTCATGACATTGAAAGGAATCAGCAATTTGAAGATTGGGAGGAATTTCCAGAAAATATTATTGAGTATGCTGCTAGCCTTGCAGTTATAAGAGACCGTCTTGAATTTATGGGTTTTACAATGTCAAAGACAGAATGCATCTTTCAAGAAGGGGTTCACGATCGCCTCAATGATTTAGCTCGGTCTAGAACAGAACCTTACTGGGCAAAAAATGATCGTTCAAGAAGCTTCCTCGATCAAGAAGAAGCTGTTTGGCAAGAACTTACCTTTGAGAAATGGTTGGAAGGTTTCAAATGTATCGTTGCTAATAAATTGCTTCCAAGTAGAGCATATGATTGGCGAGATCAGAAATCATTTCCTCAAGAATTACCGCTAACTGTTCGCTATATGCTGGATAAATCTGATTGGGAGTATGAGTTTTTTGGTTTCCCATCATATGATTGCCGTGCTTTTATTCGTGCTGCCTTGGAGATTATAGGGATACAAGCGGAATTGTCCTACGATCTGACGGAGTGTTCAATAGGCGAGTATTTTAACGCTAGTGAAGATTTTTGTGCGAGTGCCCGTTGGCGTATGTCTGATGATCATACAATTCAAAAGGTAGTTGTTCTTACAGAAGGTAAGTCAGATATACGAGTTTTGGAAGGCTCTCTCAGGCTGCTATACCCTCATCTGGTAAATTATTATTCTTTTATGGATTTTGAGGTTGCAAAAGTGTCTGGTAGTGCTTCTGAACTTGTAAAAACAGTGAAAGCGTTTATTGGTGCAGGAATTAGTAATCGGATTGTTGCTTTCTTTGATAATGATACGGCAGCCCGTTCTGCTATGCGTGCATTAAAAGATGTAAAGCTCCCTGAGAACGTTCGTGTACTACGATACCCTGACATTCAAATTGCGACAAACTATCCGACATTGGGACCACAAGGTACAGTGATCATGAATGTCAATAGATTGGCGGGCAGTCTTGAACTCTATCTAGGACTTGATGTTTTGAAGTCTGATGATGGTTCTCTCACACCAATTCAGTGGCGTGGTTATGATGAGGTATTGCAACAGTATCAAGGCGAGGTTTTGAACAAAGGGAACCTACAGGCAAAGTTTGAAGCTAATCTTAAGTTGTGTTATCAAGATAAAAGTATGATTGATAAATTTGACTGGAGCGGTATTCAGGCTATTCTTGGTGAGTTACGGACAGCTTTCCATGAGAAATAAGCAGCCAGCAGTACAACAATCCGGTTGGAGCGGACAGTTGAGAGTCTTTTCATCTATCGTTCTGCTCGATCTGCTGCCGCTCAACCGGAACGTTATTTTGGGACGTTTGCCAGAACGAATTAAAGCAGCTCTAATTGCGCGTGCTGCGGAAATTGAATATCCGATCGCCATTTCGATCGCCATTTCGATCGCCAATTTTCTCGACACAGAAGCATTAGGTTTCGTAGATTGCAAACCAGGACGCGGGCAGTAAAATCGAGAAGTCCCAGGCGATGAAGTTCGAGATAAGGTGAAAGCCCGATCGCTAAAATGATGAATAGATGTTACTGCCAAGATAAGCATGACCACCATTAACATCGGCTTTTGTACACAAACCTGGGAAGAATACCATGCCCTCATCGCCAAGCGTCATGCCGAAACCCTGACTCCCGAAGAATACGAGCAACTGATCCAAATGAGCGATCGCCTTGAAAAACTCAACGTTACCCGCATTCAAGCCTTAATTCAACTCGCAACCTTCCGCAACCAATCTCTGACAGATCTCATGCAAACTCTCGGCATCAATCCTCATCCCGATATCGTTGATTATGTCTGAATCCCGCCTCACACAGCAGCAACGACAATTCATTAAACAATGATTCGTAGATTTGAAGCAACAATTAGCTAACCGATAAGCGGCAAACGCAATTCCACTCCAGACGAACTCGATCGAATCCGTCTATGATAATAAGTAGTTAAAATCCCCAAAAATGTATGCCAGTTGTAGCAGTTAAAACTTATATAGAGTATCGGAATGATGCCTATTGGGTTGAAGGAACTCGGATTTCTATTGACTCGATCGCCTATGCTTTCCAACAAGGATTATCCCCCGAAAGTATTGTTCAGTCTTTCCCACTACTGACACTGGAAAAAGTTTATGGGGCGATCGCCTTTTATCTAGCCAACCGCGCTGAAATCGACGCTTACTTAGCCGCCGAAGAAGCTGCATTTGATGCCATGCCTCAACCTCTACAAACCAGCGATCCAGCTTTGTACAACAAACTGATGGCAGCTAAGGCTGCAAGACAGCAGGTGCGATAGTGAATGTGTGCTACCAAGCTGATGCTGACTTAAATCAGGCGATCGTCACAGGATTACTGCGACGAGAATCTACAATCGACTTTCAAACTGCTTTTGCTGCTGGGTTAGAAGGCGTTAAAGATTTAGATGTGCTGGCAATTGCAGCACGGCAAAGACGTGTTCTTGTCAGCCACGATCGCAAAACAATGCCATCGGAATTTGCTGAGTTCATTACTACCAATCAGAGTGCTGGTGTCATTATTGTTTCCCGAAAAATACCAATGGAAGTTGTCATCGAAGAACTGCTGGTGATTTGGGCTGCATCTAGTGCAGAGGAATGGGTCGATCGTATTGCCAAGCTACCCCTTTGATGCACAATAAAATGGAGATCGAAACCGTTAAGCTAGAAACAGACAACAGAGAGCCAACCTACGCAAAAGGTTAATATCAATGGTTGCGATCGCCCAAAAAACCCTTTCCTTCGAGGAATTTCTCAACTGGGATGACGAGTATGATTTGCGCTGGCCATTGGATAATCTCCGACCTGTTTGAGTCAAAAACGATCGCGCAAAAACCAGGTTCTGACCGCAGCAATTGCCCAGCTTCTTCTTTTTTGTTTAGGCTCCCTCTATATCTATCCTATACGATGCAAGTTCCGATCGCTCGCTCGGCAGCCAATTCTAAACACCCTAGGAAAATGTTTCCCTCCAAGTTATTACTTATTTTCCATAGCTGGTTGCCGTATTAGTTCAGCAAAATCTGCAAATTTTGGGCAAAGTTGCGATGTCACTCAAACGAGTGACACTCATTTGAGGTAACTCAAAAAAGTGACTAGGCAATTGCCTCAAACTTTAGTGAGAATGAGCGCAATGAGGAAAACTCGTCAGCTAGATTTACTAACTGAAGGTAAGGGTGAACTCAAGCTGAAATTAGCTGCCACTAAAATTAGCAAAATCCCCCTTATTATAGCCCAACGCATTACCGTTTGGGCGTTGGTAAGCAGCCCTACTTAACTATTTCTAGGAGAAACACAATGGACCCAATTCTGTATTGGAATGAAGTCGCACTCGAAGCCAATCGCGTTAGTTTTACTAACGGAAAGAAAGAGCAACAAGGCCCCACTCTAAGTTCTCGCGCTTTGGCGATCGTTCACTTAGCTATGTATGACGCTTATGCACGGGTACAGGGTAATCCAGTCGTTCCAGTTAACTTATCTCCTTATCTTCCTGGCTTACCTCTTCCGAAACCCAATGCCTCAGCCAATGCTGCGGTAGCCGCCGCTGCCCACGCTACATTGTCTAGCTTGTATCCCAGTCAAAAATCCTTTTTTAATCTGAAACATACTCAAGCAGGTTTAGAAGGAAACGGCCTACAAGAAGGTCATGAATTTGGTCTTTTGGTAGCTAAAAAAATCTTGGAGAAGCGGCAGGACGATCCTAGCGCTAGCGATGATGGCTATGCTGCATCAATGGCTCGTGGTGCACACCGTTCTGATCCAGATAATCCTGGTCAAGGTTTTCATGCTCCGTTCTATGGCGCACGATCGAGATGTTTTGCTGTCACGAATCGCCATGAGTTGAACGCTCCACCTCAGCCAGGGAGTCCTAACTATATCAACGCCCTGAAACAGGTGCGCGGTAAAGGGATTGCACCTGAATTGATGGGAACTTTGCCTACAGGTATTTCTCCTCGAACTGCAAATGAAACACTCATCGGCATCTACTGGGGCTATGATGGCGCTGCTGAGTTAGGGACACCTCCTCGGTTGTACAACCAGATCGTCCGTGCCGTGGCGATCGCTCAGAATAATAGTGTTGCTCAAAATGCCCGTCTTTTTGCGCTGGTGAATGCTGCAATGGGAGATGCTGGTGTTTTAGCCTGGGATCAGAAATACATTCATGATTTATGGCGACCTGTCGTCGCCATTCGGGAACACGATCCCTCATTAGGCCCAACCGCTACTGGCAATAACGTCCTCTCTGAGGATGCTGACCCCTTTTGGTTACCACTAGGGGCACCGAATACGAATTCCACCGGGAAAAACTTTACGCCACCTTTTCCAGCCTATCCTTCTGGACACGCTACGTTCGGTGCAGCCGCGTTGCATATTACCCGACGGTTTTATGGCGTAACTAGCCACAGCGATGACTGCTTGTTTGATGGGATTACCTTCGTCTCTGATGAGTTCAATGGCATTAACCGAGACAATCAGGGAACTGTGCGACCCAAACACGTTCGCAGTTTCCCTGGTGGGCTGTGGCAAATGATTATCGAAAATGGCCTCAGTCGTGTCTTTTTAGGAGTGCATTGGGTATTTGATGCTTTTGCTACAGATTGTACAGGCAATCCCGACCTCGGTCAGAATATTGGTGGTATTCCCCTTGGACTTCAGATTGCTGACGACATCTATGATAGCGGGTTGAATCTATCGACTGTCGGGCCTCGGAATTAAAACTCTTTGCCCTATTAATCCTATCCCTGGCGCGAGTTAGAGGGGTTAGCTTTATATAACAAAGCTTGCCCCTTTATATCAATTCCGGCTGCGCCGGAATTGATATCACGCCATTGGTCTACGGGTTGATTTGCGGTTTCCATTGGATAATCTCCTCAGTGTTGGAGTCAAAAACGATTATGCGAAAACCCGGTTTCTTTATTTAATTATTTTAAGTTGACTGAGATTCTAAGAAACCGGGTTTTTTATCGAATCTGCGGGCTGCAACGAAATATTATCGTAAAAAACCCGGTTTCTGATCCCCCATGCGTCCAGCCCTATATAAAATTAATTCGACTGAATTTGCGAATTCAAAACCTTAGAAATTCGATCACGCGTTTCCTCCAAATGAGCCCGTGTATAAGCATCCGCATTCCGAGCCAAATTCCCAATACTCTTGCTCAAACCCTCCCGCAACTGCCGTAACTCGTACCAAGCCAAACTCCGATAAATCGCTGTTTACCGTTGTGGATGCGACCATTTTTGACGGTTCGGGAAGAGGCACAGGTTGGACCCGCAGGCATGAGCAGACGAGAAGGAAATCAACTTTAGGTAGGGTCGAGAGAAGATGTTACCATCTTCTCCCTCCCATTCGGAACCGTGCTTGCGACTTTCATCGCACACGG
>NZ_JAUBRH010000017.1:0-114024 GCF_036701775.1 Microcoleus sp. N9_A2
TTACAACTTTAGATGCCTACTTTTTTTTGAATACGGTTTTGTTTGATCATCTTGATCCTTTCCTTCAGGGCACTACCAGATTATTTACCCGTTGGCAACAAGAGGCGATCGCAGCCATAAAAACCCGCCGAAACCAGCAAACCTTACAACCACTAGAAGAAGTTGTACAATACGACCTCGAGCATTTCAACTATCCGATCGCGTAGTCATAGCCAGCCGTAGGCATCGCCAACCAAATTTTGGACACCCTACTCCACCACATCCGCCGAGCCATCACAGAACAAAGGCACACCCCAAGATGTGCCTTCCATCGCTCCATCAATTAGTAGAAGCCGCCAACTCAGCCAAACGATCCTGCTGATCCTGAGAAATGCAAGTCTGAATAATCTCCTCAATATCCCCTTCCAAAACACTATTGAGCGAAAAATTCTCCCCCAAACGGTGGTCGGTAGCCCGATTATCCTTATAGTTGTACGTGCGAATTTTTTCCGATCGCGAACCAGTACCAACCTGCCCCAAACGCCGCTCCTTCACCTCATCCTGCTGCTCCCGCAACTTAATGTCATAGAGCTTCGCGCGCAAAATCTGCATCGCCCGCTCCTTATTCTGCAACTGACTGCGCTCCTCAGTACAGAAAATCCGAATTCCCGTCGGCTTGTGAAACAAATCCGCAGCAGTTTCCACCTTGTTCACGTTTTGGCCACCAGCACCGCCCGATCTAGCCGTACTCATCTGAATATCCTTCGGATCGATGTGAATCTCCACATCATCAACTTCCGGCATCACCGCCACCGTCGCCGTCGAAGTATGAATCCGGCCGCTAGCCTCAGTCATCGGCACCCGCTGCACCCGGTGCACCCCAGCCTCAAACTTCAGCTTGCTATAAACGCTATCGCCCGTGATTTCCAGAATCACCTCTTTAAAACCACCCATGTCCGCCAGTGACTCGCTCACCAACTTGACCTGCCAGCCTTCAGTTTGAGCGTAGCGCGAATACAGCCGCAGCAAATCTCCCGCCCAAATACTAGCCTCATCTCCGCCAGTACCCGCGCGAATTTCCAGCATAATATTCTTGTCATCGTTCGGATCGCGGGGAAGCAGCAACACCTTCAAACGACTTTCCAAATTCTCCAGCTTCGACTCAAGTTCCTCAACTTCCAGCCCAGCCATAAGCTGCATTTCGTGATCGCCCGCAGCTTCCTTGAGCACCTGTCGCGCGCCCACCAAATCTTCCTGAGTCGTTTTCCACAGAGCAAAAGTATCGACCACTTCCTCCAAGGACGATCGAGCTTTTGCCACCCGTTGAAACTCTTGATTGTCCCTAGCGACATCCGGGTCAGCCATGCGGCGAGTCAACTCATTAAAAGTTTGCTCTACCGACTTCAATTTATCCAGCAAATAAGATTCAGCCATTGTCAGTTGTCCTTTATCAATCGATTTTAGATTTTAGATTTTAGATTTTAGATTTTAGATTTGAAGAACAGTTGGGATAGAATCTTGATCGAACTAAACTGCCTGCATAGCAAGTCTTCAATCTAAAATCTAAAATCCGAGGGCCGTAAGTTGCCAGTAGAAAGAACTACTTTCAACAAACTGCGGACAAATGACAATCCGGCTACTTCTTCTTTTTGGCTTTAGCAGCAGCCTTAGCAGCATCTGCTTTCGGGTCTTCCATTTTCAGCGGCCCAGACGAAGCATCTGCCTTCGGCATTTCTACCTCCGTCATGCCATATTTCCGCATAAAGCGTTCCACACGACCTTCAGTATCAATAATCTTCTGAGTGCCAGTATAAAAAGGATGATTCCCCGACCAAACATCAACTTGAAGCTTTGGTCTAGTCGAACCAACCGTCATCACGTGTTCCCCGTTGCAAAAAACCTGAGATTCGGGATACCACTCAGGGTGAATGCCATCTTTCGCCATTTTTTTTACTCTCTAATTTTTGACTTTACAACCATTTTAGCTGTCGCAGGACTTGTACACCACCAACAACAGCACCAATTTTGTCTTAGACCTGTTGGAACCGGGAATCAGGAATCGGAAATAAACTTGAAAAAAAGGCAGATAAAATCTGAATGATTCTTGCCTTTTCCTTCTTCCTTCTTCCTTCTTCCTTCTTCCTTCTTCCGACGGACTTACATCCGTTACATCCCGTACATTGCTCGTTGCCGAACTTCCTTCTTCCTTCTTCCTTCTTTGCTCGATTACCGCTTCGAGTATTGAGGAGCCTTCCGAGCTTTCCGCAAACCGTACTTTTTGCGTTCTTTTGCCCGCGGGTCGCGAGTCAAATAGCCCTCAGTCTTCAGAGGCTTGCGGTTATCCGGGTCTAATTGACAAAGTGCTCTAGCGACACCCAAGCGAATCGAGTCAGCCTGACCTGTCAAGCCACCGCCTTCGACTTTTACCAAAATGTCGTACTCATTTTCCAGACCCAAAGTTTCCAGAGGGGCCTTAGCGAGAGCCAAATAAGTAGGGTTGAATTGCAGGTACAAATCCCCCTCTTTACCATTGACAGTCAGTATGCCAGTGCCGGGAACCAAGCGTACCCGCGCTACTGAACGCTTGCGGCGGCCGGTACCCCAGTACACAGCGCGACCCGATGTATCTGTTGCTTGCATTACTCATTTCCTCCCGGAATCGTGTGAACAATTAATTCTTCTGGTTTTTGAGCTTGGTGCGGGTGGTTGGGGCCAGCGTACACCTTCAGTTTAGTAAACAGTTGTCTGCCCAGAGAAGTGTGAGGCAGCATTCCCCGTATAGCTTCTTCGACAATTCTTTCGGGCAAACGTGCTTGCAATTTGGCAAAAGTTTCTGTTTTCATGCCGCCCGGTCTTCCAGAATGGCGGCGGTAGATTTTCTGGGTGCGTTTTTTGCCAGTAACAGCGATTTTGTCAGCATTGATGACTATTACGAAGTCGCCGGTATCCATAGAAGGAGTGTAAGTCGGTTTGTGTTTCCCCCGGAGGTACATGGCAACTTCAGTTGCCAGACGGCCCAGCCGCTGGTCGGCGGCATCGACCACGTACCACTTGTGCTCTAGGGAGTCTTGAGTAGGGACGTAAGTTTTGTTCATTGTTTGTTGTTAGTTGTCTATTAACTGTTAACTGTTGTTAGTTGTCAGTTGTCACTTGTCAGTTTTTAATTGTTAATTGTCCTTAGTTTTTTATTAGTATTTACCTAATGACTAATGACTAATGACTAATGACTAATGACTAATTTTGGCTGAGTGTCGTACCAGACGTCTGGGGGAAAGGGAAATTCTGAATAGCCAACCCGCAGCAGGCACAAACCTTGAGCGGGAGCGGCATATTTTACCATTTCTCGGCGTTCGTTGACCCAGATATCTGTGAAATTGTCGATCGCCCTTTCCCCGCGACCCACCTGCACCAGCAACCCCACCAGCAGCCGCATCATCCCGTACAGAAACCCGCTCGCTTGAACCTCGATATAGATCAGAGGCCCAGAACGATGACACTCTGCTGCTTGTACGTCCACCCAAGAATGGGGGCGGGCAGACCCCGCGCGGTGAAAAGCCGCCAAGTGATGCCGCCCGATTAGCGGTGTCAAAGCTGCCTGAATCAAAGATTCGTCCACAGGCGCGTGGTAGCAGTGCCAAGCATAAGGACGCACAAACAAATTAGGAATCGGGTCTGTATAAAGGGTGTAGCGATAGCGCCGCCAACTGGCTGAGAACCGAGCGTGCCAGGTAGGTTCCACCTTTGCCGAAGCTCGAATTAAAATATCTTTTGCCAGTCGAGAGTTGAGAACGCTTGCCCAGCGGTGAGCCGGAATTGGGCCGCAGGCGTCAAAATGGGCTACTTGAGCAGCGGCGTGAACTCCTGCGTCAGTTCTCCCGGCAGCGTGCAGCGTTACCGGACGTTGCAGGACAGTCGATATTGCTGTTTCAATTTCTTCTTGTACTGTACGCTGGTTCGGCTGTCGCTGCCAGCCGTGAAAGTTAGTGCCGATGTATTGGATCACTAAAGCAACGCGCTGTATCGATCGGGCATCTTCGATTGGGGATTTTGGATTGTCAGTCATAAATCAAAAATCTCCAACCCAAAATTTCATTAAACCAGTTCAACGATCGCCATTTCGGAATTGTCTCCTTGACGGGGGACAGTTCGCACTACACGGGTGTACCCCCCGTTGCGCGAGCCGTAACGTTCTTGTGCCGCCTCAAACAAGGCGTGTACTAACTGCTTGTCGTAGATATAGCCCATAGCTTGTCGGCGAGCGGACAAGGAGCCATCTTTGGCCAGGGTAATCATCCTGTCCGCCTCTGAGCGCAGCGCTTTGGCGCGGGCTAGAGTGGTAGTGATTTTACCGTAGCGGATTAATTCGGTGGTCAGCGAGCGCAGTAGGGCGCGGCGCTGGTCAGCCGGTTTGCTGAGTTGGGGAACGCGACAGCGGTGACGCATAGCAGTTGGTAATTGGTAATTGGTAATTGGGTGCCGGGATAGTCCGCGAGTTTTGAGCGGTGATTTCTTTAACTTAAAAACTCACATACTTAAAATTCAGAACTTTTTTACCCGTTACCCGTTGATTAACTTTTAGCTGATTTTTCCTGTGGCAAGGTAATGCCCAAGCGTTTTTGTAAAGCTTCAATCACTTCTTCGGCAGACTTCTGCCCGAAGTTCTTGATCTCGAGCAAGTCTTCTTGGGTATAATCCAATAAGTCTGCGACTGAGTTGATCTGAGCCCGCTTGAGACAGTTGTAAGCCCGGACGGACAACTGCAACTCTTCGATCGGAATTTGGCTAGTAGGATCTGCCTCACCGGGATACTCTGGTTTGAGAGAATCTTGGGTGATGTCTTTGAGAGGTGCAAATAAATCTACCAGGATGTGGGCAGATTGACTCAAAGCTTCTTGAGGAGTCACGCTGCCATCAGTCCAGATTTCCATAATCAGCCGGTCTTTTTCGACCGTACCGCCTACCCGAGCATCTTCAACGCTGTAGTTGACTCTGCGAATCGGCATAAAGATGGCGTCAATTTGGAGAAAATCCAAAGCCGATCCATCATCCCGACTGCGGTCTACTGCTCGGTATCCGATGCCTTTTTCAATTCTGAATTCCATTTCCAGAACTGAACCCGGAGAGAGAGTCGCAATATACTGCGATTTATCGATCAATTCCACCTCAGAGGGCAAATCGAATCGATCGGCTGTAACCGTCACAGGCCCCTCAATCCGCAACCTACCGATTTGCGGCTGCTGAGAATGAGTTTTGAGGACGACCTCTTTCATGTTCAGGAGAATTTCTAGAACATCCTCACGTACCCCTTCGATCGTGGCAAACTCGTGATTGACGCCCGCGATTCGGACTGAAGTTACTGCAGTTCCTTCCAAGTTTGACAGCAGAACTCGCCTCAGCGCATTCCCAACAGTTGTTCCCTGACCGCGATCGAGCGGTTCCAGGACAAACTTTCCGTACTGACTGCGGTCTTTGTCAGTGTTAGACTCTATACATTCAATTTGAAACTGCGCCACAGAGTGACCTCCCTTTTCCACTTTGGATTTTTGATTTTGGATTTTAGATTGCAGAGCATACCCCTGAACGGATTTCGGATTTTGGATGGACGGGGCAACAGTTAGAAGCATTATTTTTTCACTTTAAGCAGTTAGCCATTATCCAAAATCTAAAATCTAAAATCTCAAATCGTTTTAGACTCTACGCCGCTTGGGAGGGCGACAGCCGTTGTGAGGAATTGGGGTAACATCTCTAATCAGGGTGATTTCCAGTCCCGCCCCTTGCAGCGCCCGGATTGCAGTTTCTCTACCTGCTCCAGGCCCGCTCACCATTACTTCTATTTGGCGCATTCCTTGGTCGTTGGCTCTGCGGGCAGCACTTTCTGCTGCTGTTTGAGCTGCAAAGGGAGTTCCCTTCTTAGCTCCTTTAAAACCGCTGGAACCTGCCGATGCCCAGGATATTACTTCGCCGTTGAGGTCGGTAATAGTTACAATCGTGTTGTTAAAGGTAGACTGGATGTAGCCTACCCCATTGGGTACATTCCGTTTCTGCTTTTTTGCACCAGATTTCTTGCCTGTTTGTTGTCGCGCCATATTAGTCTCTTTAACGTTTCTCTCAACTAATGTCCCGAAGCGCTAGGAGCCAGCAGCCCCCAGCGTATTTTTCCCAAAAAGATGTTACTTCTTGGAAGGTGCCTTTTTCTTGCCCGCAACTGTTCGGCGGACGCCACGACGGGTTCTGGCGTTGGTACGGGTTCGCTGCCCCCGCACCGGCAGACCCAAACGGTGACGCCGACCGCGATAAGTTCCGATGTCCATCAGGCGCTTGATGTTCATTGACTCCCAGCGCCGGAGGTCTCCTTCGATTTGGTATGTGGTTTCTACATGAGCCCGCAGAGTTGTCACGTCGGCCTCTGTTAAATCCTTGACGCGAGTGTCAGGATTGACGCCTGTTGCAGCGATAATTTTTTGGGCCCGCGACAAGCCTATTCCGTAAATGTATGTCAGACCTATTTCGACGCGCTTATCGCGTGGAAGGTCTACCCCGGCAATCCGTGCCACACTTTTTGTCTCCCTAGTTTTCCTGTTTGGCTACAATGTTCAATTAGGATGCACCTGCGTGCAGTGCCCAATCTTCTTTTTTTCTAACCTTGGCGCTGTTTGTGTTTCGGGTTAGTGCATATCACCATCACTCGACCGCGACGGCGGATGACGCGACATTTCTCACAAATTTTTTTGACAGATGCTCGAACTTTCATCTTTCTTCCTGCCTGGAGAACCCCGCTCTACCGGAGAGCAGGCACGCTGGGACTGCCCGTAGAGCGGTGGGAGGAGAGGCTGGGCAAGGTGTAGGCCTCTCCTCGATTAAATTGTATAAAGTGCGGGTTGTTTCATGAAGGAGCCCGCTTGCACCCACTCCCATTGCTGGGTAAAGTTCGCCTGCGCCAGAGTGTTGGCGAGCGATACTTTTACGGTGTAACAATGACTTAACCCGGTACACCGGTGGGTTGTTGACGCCCTTCTCGGCAACACTACAAACGTAGCATTATAGCATAAATTTGACGCTTTTTACCAAATTCTCTCTAATTAAACTTAGAATTAGTTTTTAGAAAGTTTTATCTAAGCCTATTTTTTCCGAAGGCGATAAGTAATCCTGCCTTTGGTCAAGTCGTAGGGAGTCAATTCAACTTTGACGCGATCGCCAGGCAGAATTTTGATGTAGTTGCGGCGGATCTTGCCGGAAATGTGAGCCAGAACGTTAAACCCATTATCTAGGTCAACGCGAAACATCGCATTGGGCAGGGATTCCGTCACTGTCCCTTCCATTTCAATTAAATCTTGCTTAGACAATTTGGTATTTACCTCAACTCTACATTTGATTAACTAGGAGTGTCCCGGCGTTGGCATCAAAACCTATTTACTGGTAGGAGTCAAACGGGAACGGGGGCAAGAATTCGGGCGACTCGATCGACTTTAATACTCAACCAACCGCTTGTTTTAGCTTTACTTGAGTAAAGTTGTGACAATTAGTATCGAGTTCAATCCTGTCTCTAGCAACCCTCACAAAACCTGATAGCACAAAAAGCTCCTAGTTAACATATCTTAGCAAAAGCTTGTGAGTAACAAGCTGTATTGAGAGGGTTCAAGAGTCGTTCGAGAGAGATTGTTGCAGTTCTGCGGTGACTAATGCCATGTCGCGATCGCCATCAACCGCAACTAACTGTTCGCGGTTTCTGTAAAACTCTATCAAAGGTTCAGTTTGCTCGCGATAAACTTGCAATCGGCGGCGGATAGTTTCCTCATTGTCATCCTGGCGGCCCCGCGACAGCAGGCGAGCCACCAAAACATTGTCAGGTACGTCCAAATTGACAGCTCTCAGAGCGCAATCCTTACCAGACGTACTTCCCCCAGTACCAACATCACAGATTAGTCTGTCAAAAAACATTGCCTGTGTCACAGTGCGGGGAAAGCCGTCGAGAATCCAGCCTGCATTAGCATCTGGTTCATTCATGCGTTCTTGTACGATATCCATCAATAACTGGTCGGGAACCAACTCACCAGCATCCATGTAGGCTTTCGCCTGTAGGCCCAAGGCTGTTTTCGCCACCACGCAGGCGCGCAGGATGTCACCCGTAGAAATGTGCGGTATTTTCCAGAGAGCGGCTAATATCTGAGCCTGAGTTCCCTTACCAGCCCCTGGAGGCCCCATAAAAATCAGTTGCATTGCGATTACTTCACCATTCCTTCATATCGTTGGGAGATGACGTAAGTTTGAACTTGCTTAGCAGTTTCGATCGCGACGCCCACTAGAATTAGCAGGGAAGTTGCACCAAAACCTCTAAAAGTTTGCACGCCGATCGCACTTTCTACAGCCGTTGGTACAATAGCCACCAGACCGAGAAATATCGCGCCCAAGAAAGTCAAACGGTTCAAAACCTTCTCCACATAATCGCTGGTTTTCTGACCCGGACGAATGCCAGGAATACTAGCGCCCATCTTCTTCAAGTTCTGAGACATATCTACAGGGTTGACAATCAACGAAGCGTAGAAATAGCTGAAGAACAGAATCAAAGTCAGATAAAACAGCGCGTAAGCCCAAGGCGCAGGCCCGTCCGGCCTCAAAACATTAGCAACTTGAACCAAAAATGGGTTATTCAGAGACTGAGCGAGGAAAGAAGGCACAATCAACACCGAAGATGCAAAAATAATCGGCATCACTCCGCCTTGATTCAAGCGCAGGGGCAGATAGCTGCGACTCTCCCGATAAACCTTTTTTCCGACTTGGCGGCGGGCCGAAATAATCGGAATGCGACGAGTACCTTCCTGAACAAAAACAATCCCGACAATCGTCACCAAAAAGACCAGCAGCAGAACGATTACGCGGCCGACAACTTGCGTATCGCCACTTTGAGCCAATTCAAAAGTTTGTCCCAAAGAGCGCGGCAAAACCGACACAATGTTGATAAAGATCAGCAGCGACGCTCCGTTGCCGATACCTCGCTCCGTCACCACTTCCGATATCCACATCACAAACATCGACCCGGCCGTCAGGGCCAAAGCAGTTTGTGCTATGAATAAAGGCGAGGGAGCTTGAGCAAAAGGGCTGACCCAAATCGCAATGCCAACGCTTTGCAGAATTGCCCAGCCCAAAGAAACGTAGCGAGTAATTTGAGAAATCTTGCGCCGTCCTGCTTCCCCTTCATTTTTCTGCAAGTCTTCTAAACTTGGCAGAGCCGCAGTTAGAAGTTGCACAATAATTGAAGCATTAATGTAGGGCAAAATCCCCAGCGCGAAAATCCCCAAAGCTGACAGGCCGCCTCCTGAGAACAAATCCAGAAAGCCAATTAAAGGGCTATTTTGGACGTTTTGGGCAAAGGCGACTCGATCGATGCCGGGGACTGGTAAGTGGACACCCAGGCGTACTAAAATCAGTAAGCCAATGGTTACGAGGATGCGGCCTCGCAAACCAGCAGCTTGAGCCATCTGCATGAACGTCTCTTGTGCAGTTGGCGCTTTCTCTCTACTAACGTCCATAGTTACGATTTTGGATTTTAGATTTGGGATTTTCGACTAAATCATTTTCTGATAGCAAGCTTGAGGATTTGAGATTTGGACAAACTCTCAAACCTCAAATCTTCACGCAATTAATTCGCAACTTCCGCCTGCAGCTTCAATTTTGGCGCGAGCACCTGCTGTAAAAGCCGAGGCGCGCACTTGCAAAGGTACATTCAGTTCACCATCTCCTAAGATTTTCAGCGGCCCGTCGTCTGTGGTGACAATTTTTGCTTGGATCAAAGAGGTGAGAGTAACTTCGGTGTTTGCTGGCAGCGATGCTAATTTACTTACATTAATGGTAGTGTACTCTTTCCGGTTCACTAGAGGGAAGCTTTTCAACTTGGGGAGACGGCGGTAGAGAGGATTTTGACCACCTTCAAAACCGGGTCTAGTGCCGCTACCGGCTCTAGCTTTTTGACCGCGCATCCCTTTGCCGGAGCTCGCGCCTTGACCGGCAGAAATACCTCTGCCCAAGCGTCGGGGGCGCTTTTGGGAGCCTGCTTTGGGTCGGGCGTCTTGCAATCTCATAGTTTTAGTAATTGGTAATTGGTAATTGGTATTTAGAGAGCGGGTACGCAGTAGTTTTGAGTGCGTGAGTTTTAAGTTGCGGATTTTTTTATTTTCACCGCAAGCACTTAACACTCAAAACTTACAGTTTCCCATTCTCGCGTGCCCTAACCGTAGAGATTTTCTACTGGAATTCCGCGCTCTTGAGCAACTTCGGACAAGGTGCGGAGGGTGGAGAGGGCATTGACTGCGGCTCGGGCGTTGTTTAAGGGATTTCCAGAACCTAGCTGTTTGGCTAAGATGTTGCGGACTCCTGCTAGTTCGAGAACAGTTCGCACTGCTCCCCCTGCAATTACCCCGGTTCCCGGAGCGGCCGGCCGCATCATGACTTTAGCTCCGCCACCGTCACCGTTGATGGGGTGAGGGATGGAGTTAGATTTGGTGAGGGGGACTTCAATTAGGTGCTTTTTGCCGTCAGCGACGCCTTTTTTAACGGCACCGATTACGTCGCTAGCTTTGCCGACTCCCACTCCAACTTGACCGCGTTCGTTGCCGATAATGACTATGGCGCGGAAGCTGAGTTTTTTACCGCCTTTAACTACTTTGGTAACGCGACGAATCTGAACAACCCGTTCTTGCCATTCGGATTCTTTTTCGCGCCCTTTGTTGTTGCTGCTGCTTTTTTTCTTGTTGCGCTGTTCTTTTTGTTCTGCCATAGTTTTGTCTTGTGGGAATTGAGGATTAGTAACTGGTAGTCGGAAATGAGGAATTAATGATTAGGAATTAAGATTTTTATTGCTTCTTTCTTCCTTCTTCCTTCTTCCTTCTTCCTTCTTCCTTCTTCCTAAAAGTCTAACCCGGCTTCGCGAGCTGCATCTGCGAGGGCTTTGACGCGACCGTGATAGAGGTTGCCTCCGCGATCGAATACGACTTTAGCTATGCCAGCGCTGGAGCAGCGTTTGGCAATCAACTGACCGACTTGCACGCTGGCGGAGCAGTTGCTTCCAGAAGTGAGAACGGATTTCAAATCCGGGTCGAGGGTTGACGCGGCAGCCAAAGTGTGCTGTGTCGTGTCGTCGATTACTTGGGCGTAGATGTGCTGGTCTGATCGAAATACCGCTAGTCTGGGACGTTCGGCGGTGCCGAACACCTTGCGCCGCACGCGGCGGTGTCTGCGGTGAACTGATTCTTTGCGAGTAAGCTTCATATAAATACTCGGTAAATGGGAAACTCAGAGTCTTTAGACCTGAGAGAGAAATGACACTTCGGATTTGCTCCTCGGAGCCTCCCTTGCGGGGTGATGTTAGCTTCGCCAATGTTTTAAGAGCTTTTTAGACTTGCAACACTATCTCAGTGACCTTAAGACTGTTTAGTTGCAAATGACAGAGCAGGGAACTAGCTACGTATTCTCCCGGTGTCGTGACTCCAAAAACGTAGACCAAGGGAAGTCTTAGGCTGGTCAGTATGGCTTGCAGGAATTGCCCCTACAAGCCCAGTGTCTTTAGACCTGGGTTACTGACTGTTACTTCTTACCTGTTTTGCCTGTTTTACCAGCTTTGCGACGGACAACTTCGCCACTGTAGCGAATGCCTTTTCCCTTGTAGACTTCGGGCGGACGCACCGCACGGATGCGAGCTGCTGTGTTGCCTACGAGTTCTTTGTCAATGCCAGAGACGATGACGTTGGTGTTGCCTTCCACTGCCATTGTGATGCCTTCTGGAGGGGGCATTTCAACGGGCTTGCTGTAACCGACGTTTAAAATCAGGTTCCGTCCTTGAACCTGTGCCCGATAACCTGTGCCGATAATTTCCAGGCGTCGCTGAAAACCTTGAGATACACCTTCGACCATGTTGGCGACTAGGGTGCGGCACAAGCCGTGGAGTTGTCTGGCGACGCGAGATTCGTCTCGGCGGGTGACGAGTAAAGTCTCGCCTTCGAGTCCCATGAGGATTTCGGCTGGAATCACTCGGGAAAGTTCACCTTTGGGCCCTTTGACGGCTACTTTTTGGCCGTCTAGGGTGACGGTGACTTTCGTGGGGATGCTAATCGGACGCTTGCCAATTCGCGACATAGTTTTTTGGTCCTTTGTTTTTAGTTATTAGTCCTTGATTATTAGTGCTTAGTTATTAGTCCTTAGTTATTGATTTTTGAGTCTCTTGCCAACGACCAGTGACTAATGACTAATGACTAATGACTACCAAACATAACAAAGCACTTCACCACCCAAACCTTGGCGTCGAGCTTCTCTATCCGTCATAATGCCACTGGAGGTGGAAATAATGGCAATGCCAATTCCGCCTAATACTCTGGGCAATTCTTTACGGTTCGAGTAAACGCGCAGTCCTGGTTTGCTGACTCGCTTAAGTGCCGTGATGATGGGCTTGCGAGTTTTACCTTTGTACTTTAGAGAAAGCACTAAATGTCGCTTAATCCCTTCTGGTTCTGCTTCTTCAAATTCGCTGATAAAGCCTTCACTTTTGAGGACTTGGGCGATGCTACGGGTCATTTTTGTAGCTGGAATTTGTGTTGTTTGGTGGCGCGCCATGCAAGAATTGCGAATGCGCGTCAACATATCTGCTATGGTATCGTTAGCTGCCATCTTTTGCTTCTTACTCTAGTGCTTAGTTGTCCCGGAACGGCATTCCCATTTCTTTAAGCAAGGCGCGTCCTTCTTCGTCGGTGTTTGCTGTGGTGATAATTGAAATGTCCATGCCTCGAATTTGATCGATGCGGTCATATTCTATTTCTGGAAAAATTAGCTGTTCTCTCAGACCCAAGCTGTAGTTGCCGCGCCCGTCGAAGCTTTTGGGGCTGATGCCGCGGAAGTCGCGGATTCGGGGGAGTGCGAGGTTGATCAGCCGATCGAGAAAATCGTACATCCGATCGCCGCGCAGCGTCACCATAACGCCGACGGGTACTCCTTTGCGGATTTTGAAGCCTGCGATCGCTTTTTTCGCCCGCGTCACCACTGGTTTTTGCCCGGTGATGAGGCCAATTTCGTTGATCGACGAATCCAGTGCCTTAGCGTTTTGAGATGCTTCTCCCAAACCGCGGTTCACTGTGACTTTGACGAGTTTGGGAACCTGATGGATATTAGTATATTTAAACTGATCCATCAGTGTGGGAACGATTTTTCCTTGATAAAGAACCTTGAGTTTGTCCGGCATAGTTTTTGTGTTTCGTTAACTGTCCCTGGGCTTGGTCAGGGAATTGTTCTTTGTCAGTTGTCAGTTGACAGTTGATAGTTGTCAGTGGTCAGTTGTCAGTTAATGACTAATGAGTGATGACCAATGACTAATTATCGAGGATTTCTCCGGTTTTTTTGAGCTGTCGGAGTTTGCGGCCGTCTTCGCTAAATGTATAGCAAACGCGGCTAGCTATTTTTTCTTTTTCGGAATAGTGCATGACATTTGAGCTGTGAATTGGAGCCTCAAACGTGAGTATTTTCCCGGACTCTCCCTCTTGCTGGGGCTTGACGTGCTTGGTTCTGATGTTTACACCTTTAACAACTACTTTGCTGACTTTAGGATATGTCTTTAAGATTTCTCCGACTTTTCCTTTCTCTTTGCCAGTAATTATTTGCACGGTGTCGCCTGCTTTGACGTGCATTCTGTAGCGCTGCGGTTCGCTAGTTGGTTTACCCTTTTTTCCGTACATTTTAAAGTACCTCCGGGGCTAAGGAAACGATTTTAGTAAAGTTTTTGTCGCGCAATTCGCGGGCGACGGGACCGAAGACGCGAGTGCCTTTGGGGTTGCCGTCTACGTTGATAATAACGGCGGCGTTATCGTCAAAACGAATGCTCATGCCGCTGTCGCGGCGCAGGCCTTTGCGGGTTCTGACAATGACGGCCCGGACGACATCTGATTTTTTGACGGCCATATTGGGGATGGCGTCTTTGACGACGGCAATGATGACATCGCCGACTCCGCCGTAGCGACGGTTGCCGCCTCCCAATACGCGGATGCACATCAGTTTGCGGGCTCCGCTATTGTCGGCGACATTGAGGTATGTCTGGGGTTGAATCATGGTGGTTGTTGAGTGTTAACTGTTGAGTGTTAACTGTTGACTGTTGACTGTTGACTGCTAGTTGATGGTTAATTGTCGATGGGGCGATCGCGATATCGCAATTAACTGTTAGCCGTTTTTTGTCCCGAAAATCTCAGCAACCGTCCAGCGTTTGGTTTTGCTCAAGGGGCGAGTTTCAGTGATGCGGACACGATCGCCCGATTTGCACTGATTTTCTTCGTCGTGAGCTTTGTACCGCTTGGTGCGGACTACGATTTTGCCGTATTTGGTGTGGGAGGAGCGGTTTTCGATTGCTACCACGACGGTTTTATCCATCTTGTCGCTGACTACTACGCCAACTCGTTCTTTAATTGCCATAGCTACCTATTTTTGTTGTGCAATTGACTTTTTTTAGCTACTGTGCGATCGTCGGCTCTGCGGCTTCTGACTCTTGGCTGACTGCTGCGGTTGCAGCAGGCTGTGCTACCTGTTTAGATGCGGCTAATTTTTCTGCAGCTTCTTTCTCAGCAACGATTTGGCGCTCGCGTTCAACTGTCATCAATTGAGCTAGCCGGTGTTTGGCGTGCTTGAACAGGTGAGGCTTTTCCATGCGGCCGGTAGCTTGCTGGAGCCGCAATTCCATTAGTTGGCGCTTGACGGCTAAAATTTGCTCTGCTACAGCAGCATCGCTTAATTCTCTAGCTTCTTTAATCTTGGTCAAAGACATAATTGTGTGCTTTCTCGTTAGCGAGCGGTATGACAGAAGACAGAATTGTCTCGCTTGGCTGAAGGTCGAAGGAAAGAAAAGTTATGAAAGCCAGATTTTAAATTGCTGTAGCCGTTTAAAATGCTGATTAATACAGACCTAATTCTACCTTCGCTCTTCGCTATGACTGGCCTTCTTCGCGAGTGATGAACTTGGTTTTAATTGGTAATTTGAAAGATGCCAAACGCATGGCTTCGCGGGCAGTTTCTTCACTTACGCCGCCAATTTCAAACATTACCCGGCCCGGTTTGACCACGGCAACCCAAAACTCTGGTGAGCCTTTACCAGAACCCATCCGGGTTTCTGCTGCGCGCTCGGTGACTGGTTTGTCGGGAAAAATGCGAATCCAGATTTTGCCGCCCCGGCGGATATAGCGGGTCATGGCGCGCCGTCCGGCTTCTATTTGGCGGGAGGTGATCCAGGCTGGTTCGATGGCTTGGAGCGCGAAGTCGCCAAAGCTAACTGTATTGCCGCGGGTGGCAATACCGCTCATTCGCCCGCGTTGTTGTTTGCGGAATTTCGTTCTTTTAGGGCTTAACATGGCGAAAGGGAGTTGGGTAATTAGTAATTGGTAATTGGTAATTGGTGATTGCTAATTGCTAATTGGTTTGGAACAACTCACACTTAACAAGTGACAACTAACAGTTAACAATTAGCTAGCCTTCGTTCGATCGATCTTCAAAGTTCTGGCGGCGGCGCTTTTGTTTGGTGCGGGGCACTGCTGCATTTGGTGCAGCCTCTTGTTCCTGTCCGGGAATGATTTCGCCTTTGAAAACCCAAACTTTAATGCCCAGAATACCGTAGATGGTTTGAGCAGTGCAGTAGGAGTAGTCGATGTCTGCCCGCAGCGTGTGCAAGGGGACTCTTCCTTCCCGTGTCCATTCGGTACGGGCAATTTCTGCACCGTTGAGGCGTCCGCTGACTTGAATTTTGATGCCTTGGATGCCGACTTTTTGGGCGCGGGTGATTGCTTGGCGGACTACTCGGCGGAAGGATACGCGCCGTTCTAGTTGCTGAGCGATGTATTCCGCGATCAGTGTGGCATCGGCATCTACTCGCTGGACTTCGACTACGTTGATGCGGATTTGGCGGTTGCTACCGAGTTGCTGCTGCAAACCGACGCGCAAGGTTTCGATGCCTGCTCCGCCGCGGCCTACGACAACGCCTGGTCTGGCTGTGAACACTTCTAGGTCGATTTGATCGGCTTTCCGTTCAATTCTGACCGAGGAAATGCCTGCATTGCTGAGGGTTTTACGAACGTATTTGCGAATTTTATAGTCTTCTTGCAAGAGTTCTGGATAGTTTTTGGGATCAGCAAACCAGCGAGAGCGGTGCTCTTGGGTAATGCCGAGGCGAAAACCAATTGGATGTATTTTTTGGCCCATAATAGTTGATGAGTTAATTGGTAATTGGTAATTGGTAACAGGGAAGGAAGAAGGAAGAAGGAAGAAGGAAGAAGGAAGAAGTAAAAAACAACTGTCTGCCACTCCGTGATTTCCGCGCCTTGAAGAAAAGTAATTGGTGATTACCTATTTTTTCTACTTTAAGCTGTTTATTACCTATTACGTTTTCCCTGGTTTAGTCTTCTGCGATCGGAGCAACTATTACCGTAATGTGGCAAGTTGGCTTGCGGATTTGGTAGGCGCGACCTTGAGCGCGGGGTCTAAAGCGTTTGAGGACTGGGCCTTGGTCTGCGTAAGCTTGAGACACTACTAGCTTGGATTTATCCAATCCTGCGTTGTGTTCGGCGTTGGCTACTGCCGATCGCAAAACTTTGACAATTGGTTCGCAGGCGCGGTAGGGCATGAATTCGAGTAAAATCAGCGCTTCTTGGTAGCTTTTGCCGCGAATTTGGTCGAGGACTCGGCGCACTTTGAAGGGGGATGTCCGGATGTAACGGGCGATCGCCTTAATTTCGGATGTGGTATCTATAACCATTTCGATTTGGGTAATTGGTAATTGGTAATTGGGAAAAAGGTAATTGGTAATTGGGAAAAAGTTTGTCCGATTACCTATTACCCGTCACCTAATTCGGCTATCTTTTTGCCTTTTTATCACCACTTTTCGCGTGACCTCTAAAGGTGCGAGTGGGGGAAAATTCTCCGAGTTTGTGACCTACCATTTGGTCGGTGAGGTAGACTGGTACGTGCTGTCTGCCGTTGTGAACGGCGATCGTGTGACCTACCATTTGGGGCAGGATTGTGGAAGATCGCGACCAAGTTTTAATTACTTGTTTTTGGCCGGCGGCGTTGAGTTTTTCGATTTTTGTCATCAGATGATCTGCGACAAAGGGGCCTTTTTTAAGCGATCGAGACATGGTTTTGGTAATTAGTAATTAGTAGTTGGAATTGAATTGGGAAGAAAATCGAAGGAATACAAGAGTGCGGAAAACTTTTTTGGTTCTTCTTTCTTCCTTCTTCCTTCTTCCTTCTTCCTTCTTCCTTCTTCCTTAACTTTGTCTACCGCCCTTGCCACGTTTGGAAGATTTGCGGCGGCGCCGGACGATTAAAGAGTCGCTGCGCTTGTTTTTGCGTCGAGTTTTTGCACCCAATGCTGGTTTGCCCCAAGGAGTCATAGGCCCCGGACGCCCGATGGGCGCTCTGCCTTCGCCACCGCCGTGCGGGTGGTCTACCGGGTTCATGACACTACCGCGAACGGTGGGTCTGCGACCTTTCCAGCGGGTGCGACCTGCTTTGCCGAGGCTGATGTTTCTGGCGTCTGTGTTGCCGACTTGACCGATAGTGGCATAGCAGTCGGCGCGGACTTTGCGCTGTTCGCCGGATGGCAGTTTGAGGGTAACGTAGCTACCTTCTTTTGCCATTAGCTGAGCGCTGGAGCCTGCGGAGCGAACGATTTGTCCGCCTTTTCCGGGTACTAGCTCGACGTTGTGGATGCTGGTACCGAGGGGAATGTTCTTCAGGGGCAGGGCGTTGCCGATTTCGATCGGCGCGTCGGGGCCTGAGACAATTACTGTACCGACGTTTAAGTTTAGCGGGTGCAGGATGTACCGTTTTTCGCCGTCTTTGTAGAACAGGAGGGCGATGCGGGCGTTGCGATTGGGGTCATATTCGATCGCCTTGACGGTAGCGGGAATGCTATGTTTGTCGCGGCGGAAGTCGATGTCTCTATAAAGCCGTTTGTGACCGCCTCCCCGGTGGCGACAGGTAATGACGCCTCGGTTGTTACGGCCTTGTTTGGTGTGCTTGTTGCTGGTTAGAGACTTTTCTGGTTCTGATCTGGTAATTTCAGCAAAGTCCGAGACGGTCTGTTCCCGGGTGCTGGAGGTATAAGGTCGGTAAGAACGGATGCCCATAATCGCTTTTAGATTTTAGATTTTAGACTGGGGATTTTGGACTTTGCAGTTTTGGATTTTAGATTTGGGATTATCAGTTAAGTTGGCAGTTTCCTGGATTGGGAATTTACACCAGCTAACCGGAATCTAAAATCTAAAATCTAAAATCTAAAATCCAAGATTGGCTAAACTTCTGGGAATAGGAGTTTGCGGATGGAGTCTCCGTCTAGGAGAGTAACGGTTGCTCGCTTGTAACAAGGTTTAAAACCGACGAATTTACCAACTCGACGCTTTTTGCGCGGCGGGTTTTGGGTGTTAACTGCGGTGACTTTAACCTTAAAGAGTTCTTCGATTGCAGCTTTGATTTGAGGCTTGGTCGCTTTGGGGGCTACGTCGAATGTGAATTGATTTAATTCCATCATTCGGGTAGCTTTCTCGGTGAGAATCGGACGCTGGATCAAATCTGCGTAGTCGCGGGGGTCGATTTTACTCACCGTAAATCTCCTGAATTTTAGCTATGGCTGTAGATGTGACGATAATTTTGTCAGCCGCCAGAACGTCGTAAACATTCAGGGAAGTTGCCAAGATGACGTTTACTAATTCGATGTTGCGTCCTGATAAGTAGACGTTTGGTTGCGGTTCTGGCAAGATTAACAGAACTTTTGTATCGGGTTCGATGCCCCAGCGGGCGATCGCACTCAGCAATTCTTTGCTTTTCGGTCTCGGAAATTGCTCTGCAAATTCTTCAACCACAATGATGTCTTCGGTGCGACTTTGGAATGCTGTCCGCAAAGCGAGACGGCGTTCCTTTTTGTTCATTTTGACTTCAAAGTCTCTCGGTTTTGGCCCGAAGATGACACCGCCGCCCCGCCACAGCGGAGAACGAATCGAACCTGCTCTGGCTCGGCCAGTGCCTTTTTGACGCCAGGGTTTGCGGCCACCGCCTCTGACTTCCGATCGAGTTTTGGTGCAAGCATTTCCTTGACGGGCGTTATTCAGTTGTCGCGTCAATGCTCTGTGAACGATGTGAGACGCATTTTCTTCTTTGGCTACGCGCAGTTCTAAAGTTGTTTCCCCAACTTCTTCGCCTTGCCAATTTCGCACTACACAGTTAACCATATCTTTTGTCCTTTGTCTGTTGTTAGTTGTCTGTTGTTAGTTGTCTGTTGTCTGTTGTCTGTCGTCTGTTGTCTGTTCTCAGGTCTTAGTTTTCAGCTCTTAGTTTTCAGCTTTTAGTTCTTAGTTATTGCTTGCTACTAACGGCCAACCACTATCTACTGACTGCTGACTACTGACTACTGACTACTGACTAACGTCCTACTTTTTTCTCAGGCACAACATTGACTAAGGCGCCAGCTTTGCCGGGAACTGCTCCCTTAATTAGCAGCAAATTTTGCTCTGTATCCACCCGGACAATTGTTAGTTTGCGGACGGTGACTTGAACGTTGCCCATACGTCCCGCCATTTTTTTACCGGGATAAACGCGACCGGGAGTAGTTCCAGGCCCGATCGATCCAGGCTCGCGGTGGTTCTTGGAACCGTGAGACATCGGGCCTCGTTTAAAGTTGTGGCGCTTTTGAAAACCTGCAAAACCTTTACCGATGCTTGTACCGATGACATCTACTATTTGTCCCGGTGTAAAAGTATCTGCTTTTAGTTGTTGACCTAATTCAAATGAACTGGTGTCTTCCAAGCGGTATTCCTGCAAGTGGCGCAGTGGATTCGCCCCCGACTTGGCAAGGTGTCCTAGTTCTGGCTTGTTGAGAGCCTTTGGTTTTACTTCGTTGTATCCAAGTTGAACGGCGCCGTAGCCGTCAGTTTGTTTTGTTTTGATTTGAGTTACTGTACAAGGCCCTGCTTGTATGACGGTGACGGGGATTGCTCTCCCTTCGGCGTCAAACACTTGAGTCATGCCTAGTTTAGTGCCAAGAATGCCTACAGACACGGATTTTTTTCCTTTTATTTACGCAAGAGGTTTCGGATTGCGAAGTTTACGTCAATCCGCTTGCTCTTGTGCAGAAACATTTATTTCAGTGTTCCTGCAATTAACTGTTATCAACCAACAGCTTTCCTCGGTGTTTAAAATTTGAGTTTTAAATTTGGGAGCGAGCTTGTGGAAGTCTTGCAAGGGTTGAGATTCGCGGATTTTTACCCGATCGATCTCCGAGTCTTGTCTCGGTCTTGCTTTTTTGCGCCAGGACTTGAGCGGCAAGCTACTCAGTATCCTTGTACGGCGACAATTCAAAATAGTACATGAAGTGTTTGTCGTTTGTCAAGGCCGCGATGAGAATTTTTCGCCTCAACTTTAGGATTTATAATATTTCCAGCTCGCAAGCAGCGATCGACCAAACTTAACGCAGCACGCAACACAAATTTATGGGACTAATTACGACGGGTTCGGATATGATTCGGGATTTGGAAAAGTCGGGGTCGCTTGCCCTGTATGTTCCTTTAGAGGGAGGATTTGAGGGGCGCTACCTGCGGCGGCTGAGGGCTGCAGGCTACGGTGCATATACAATTACGGCACGGGGTTTGGGCGATTTGGCGATGTATTTAACGGGGGTTCACGGGGTACGACCGCCGCATTTGGGCAAGAAAACTACTGGTAACGAAGGGGCTGTGGGTTATACGTACTACGTGCCGCCGATGTTGAAAACTCAATTAGACAATTTGCCACCCGCATCAAAAGGACTGGTGCTGTGGATTATTGAAGGGCAGATTTTGTCGAGTCAGGAGATTGAGTATTTGACTGTTTTGCCGACGTTAGAACCGCGAGTTAAAATAGCAGTGGAGATGGGGGGCGATCGAGCTTTTAGCTGGAAGCCACTTAAAGATGCTTTAGTTGCAGCTTAAATTCCGGTATTTGCGATCGCAAATTAACTAAAAAAACGCAGCGAGCAACTAAAGCTCAACAGCTTCTGCTCGCTGGTTTTGATCTTTTTGGGAAAAACTTAATTAACAGGAAAAATCTTATGCTTCAGAATCGCGATTATACCATCATAATTGACAAAAGCGGCAGTATGTACACAAAAGACCAGATGGGCGGTAAAAGTCGGTGGGCGCTCATGCAAGAATCGACGATCGCGCTGGCGAATAAATGCGAAGAACTTGATCCTGATGGCATAACAGCTTATGTGTTTTCCGGTCGCTTCAAGCGCTATGACAACGTAACAGCCGCTAAAGTCGTGCAAATATTCCAAGAAAACGAACCTTCCGGGACTACGAATTTAGCGGCTGTTCTAGAAGACGCTCTGAACAGTTATTTTCAGCGCAAAGCATCCGGTAAGACCAAGCAAAATGGGGAAACAATATTAGTGGTGACGGATGGGGAACCGGACGATCGCAAAGAAGTGATGAAAACGATTATAGAGGCTTCTCGGAAGCTCGATCGAGATGAAGAGTTGGCGATTTCTTTCATTCAAGTAGGGAATGCGCCGGAAGCTACTAAGTTTCTCAAAATATTGGATGACGAACTGCAAAGCGCCGGGGCTAAATTCGATATCGTTGATACTGTCACGATGGATGATATTGAAGGAATGACTCTGACAGAGGTATTGCTGAATGCAATAACTGATTGAGGAGGCGGGCGAAGTTTCCGTGATTATATGGGGGCCTGTTAGCCCAGCAGGATTTTTTAGGGGGTTTAAGTTATGGAATCGATCGATCGCCTGTTAGGTGAACTTAAGGCAGAGTATCAAGCATCTCAAAAAAATGCTGAGTTGAAAAGTCAGGCGTCGGTGCAAGCACAAACGCCGTCAAATCCAACATTTAAAACATCAGATATAAATTTGTCTGCCAGTCCTTTGGACAAGGATTTAGCTCAAATTAAGGCTGAGTACGAAGCACAAAATAAAGCTCAGGAAGTGGCTTTACAGGAACCGCTTAAGGCTGAGTACGAAGCACAAAATAAAGCTCAGGAAGTGGCTTTACAGGAACCGCAGCCAGCCGAAAAAGTCGCGGGGCCGCAGTTGGAGGTACAAACGCACAGACAGAAAGTTAGGCAAGCTCAGGTTTGGCTGAAAAAGTTGGATAAGAATTCCGATGAGGGATATTGGTTTGATCAGTTTGCTTTTAGGTATTCTTCGAGGATAGATGCCGCGATCGACTATTTGCAAGCGGTGAATGAGTTTGATTGATTGATTGAACTACAGGGCATTCACAATTCTTACCAAAAAAATTGGTTTAAAGCCTCTCCCATAAGCGGGAGAAATTAAAAGAAGACTATTCATTACCAGAAAGAATTGGTTTAAAGCCTCTCCCTTAAAGGCGAGAAATTAAAAGAAAACTATTCATTACTCCAATCCTCTTCCTTCTAGGTAGAGGTCGCACTCATCTGTCAACTGTCAACTGTCAACTGAATGAATCCAATCCTCTTCCTTCCAGGTAGAGGTCGCTATCTTGCGGTCAACTGTCAACTGTCAACTGTCAACTGTCAACTGTCAACTGAAGACCGTTTTTTGGTTAGTTAATTGCCATCTCTATTTTTTGTAAGGACACGCCAGTGCTGTGTCTTTACAAAGCGTAAAATAAATATCATTTGTATCACGCGTGATTGATGATACGGCAGTGCCGTATCCCTACAAATTGCCAGCCAATAAATATCATTTATAGGAACACAGCACAGTTATTTCCTGTGGCTGCCACAACCACGGGGAGGATTGCTCCTATACTAATTTTTTGGACAGAGATGTAGGATGCAATAAAAACAAAGCAGCCTTTTTTGCTGTATCTTCAGATAGCTGAATTTGTTTTAACTCAACAATACCTTCACTGATAAAAGTATCTCTCAAAGCAGCTTTTTCTCCACTGTTAAAAGTCGTTTCGTAAAACACCTCTCTAATTCCAGCGGCAATGACTAATTTCAAACAATAGATGCAGGGTTCTAAAGTGACGTAAATACTAGCCCCAGCAGTAGATATACCGTGTTTAGCAGCTTTGGCGATCGCATTTGCTTCCGCGTGAACCGCCCTTGATGGCAAAGTTTTGCTGGCGTCGCAACTACTCAAACCAGGATAGCAGAAGCCTTGAGTAGTACAGTGTGCCGAACCTGACGGCGAACCGTTGTAACCCGTTGCTAAAACTTGCCTGTTTTTAGTTATCACCGCGCCTACAGGAAAAGCCAGACAAGTCGATCGAGTAGCGGCCAATTTTGCTAACATTAAGAAGTATTCGTCCCAAGTCGGTCTTTCTTCTTCTAAATTCATCTTCTATCCTGAATGTATTGGTTGCTGGTTTTCAGACACTCGGCCGCCTTTTGTAATTCTATTCCCAAATAACCAATATGCTCGGCTTGGATGGCCGGGGAAGCCGCACAAATTTCTCGCACTAACTTGAGAGGGTTTTTTCCAGAATAACAGGTGACAACTTCGCCGCTGCCCGGAGTGGTTTGCGTGACAACGATTTGATTGTCGGCTACTTCAACTAAAAAATTGCCCGCTGCATCGAAAAAGTCTCGATCTTGGCAGATTTTAGCATATTGGGTTTGAATTAGTCGATCGGCATTTTCAAAGGTATCGTCATACAAGTGAGCCGATTGACTCAGCGTTACCAACGGGCCCATCGTCAGATTATAATCGGAACTCCTCGCAATTTCATCGCGAATATGCTGCTGCAAAGCCCGCAAACCCATTGCATTTGCCGGCCAAGCTGCAAACATATCGTTACTGCGGAGAGTTGCAGTTAGCGATATTTCACCGTCTACAACTCGCACCCAAATGTGATTTAAACAAGGACTGCCGCTGTGTTGGTGGTCGGAGGAACCGTCAGGTCTTCTGTTGATATTTCCCCCAGCATCCCACAAACTAATTACAGCACTTGCCGCGTCAATTTCCTTAATTAGTTTGGCAATCACTTCTTCAATTTGATCTCGTCCAAACCACGACCTCATCCGCTGTGCGTAGGTATATTTAATGCCTTCGTTATAGGGGGCATCTTCCAGCATTTGCGGTTTGTACTGTTCGAGGAAATCACGGTCTATTGGTAAGTAATTCGGTTCGGGAAAATAGAACTCCGCAGGTTCATCTGTAATCACTGCCATTAAGTCGATTAATTCTTGCCACTGTCCGTCGTAACCAGTCGGCCGTAAGGTGCCGGTGGTCTTAATTCGGTGGATGATTTTTACCCAAGTTTCGGCAATAGTTTTGCCTTCAATTCTGTGTCCGTATTTCTGGCCGGGGAGTACAGTCGGGACGATTTCGACTAACGGAAAAGTTACGGTTTCTCCCCAAGGTTCAACAGATTCTTTTTGGGCAAAAGACTTGACAATAGTCACTGTTTCTGCTATGTTTGTAGCTTCTTTCCATTCGATGGAATGACGCAATAGTTCTAAGGCTTCTGCTGCTATTTCAATATCAATGTAGCCAAATATTGAAGATTTAATTAGCCAGCAATCTCTACCAGTATCGCTTTTGCCTGCTTCAAAGCCGTTGCGAAAAAAGTCGAGCAAGCACGCTGCTGCACCGGAATTCCGGTCTTCTTTGGTAGCGTTGAGAATTACTAAAAAGCGGACGTGGGGATTGCACAGCAAGTTTCTAATTAAGAAATTTATACCGCGAGTAGGAGAGTACAGTTGTCCGATGACAGCAAATTCGTTGGGTTGTAATTTTTTGCCTATCGCACTTTTTACTGTCCAGCCGCTGACAATGGCTGTTTGCCCCGTGCCGCAAATTAACTGATTGGGTTTGTATAGGGGTTTGTACTCAAATTTATTGACGAGATTTGTGGCTGTCATGGTTGATCGTTTTTTAAACAGCTTACTACTATATCAATAGTTTGGAGGGTTTGAAGAGGCGATTAATCATGTTTCTGCTGCGGCTGCAACGATTTGTTATGCTGCGTCAACGCAGATCGTGGCCTGAATGTCTTTTACAGCGAGATCCTTCACCGGAATTGAAATCACAAATTCTGTACCTTGACCTAAAGTTGAGTTGACTTCTAGAGTTCCAGAGTGTTTCTGGACTACGATTTGACGGGCGATCGCCAATCCTAGGCCTGTTCCTTGCCCCACACCTTTGGTGGTAAACAGATGCTCAAAGATTTTTGGCTTCACCGCATCCGTAATGCCAATCCCATTATCCTGAATTCGGATCACTGCCTGAGATTCCGACAATTGCGTCTTGACAGTAATCTGGTTGGGGTTAGCTTTGATCTGAGCAAAACTGCGTCCTTGATTTGATTCCTCAAGGCAGGGCGAACGCATCTAAAATTTAGATTAGTATAATATGGTATATTGGAGAATAATTATTGAGTGCCTACAAAACATTTAAGCAGAGTTATTTTTTATGAAACTCAAGCCTAAAATCACCATTGCCGACCATTTTGCCGACTGAGAAGATCCGAGGGTTGAGCGGACGAAACGCCATCAATTAATTGATATTATTACTATCTCAATTTGTGCCGTGATTTGTGGTGCTGACACATGGGTGGATATCGAGAGTTACGGCCGCTCTAAATACGAATGGTTAAAGAAGATTTTAGAATTACCGAATGGCATACTATCACATGACACAATTGCGCGAGTATTTTCTCGTCTCAAACCGGAGCAATTTCAGAAATGTTTTTTGAATTGGATTCAATCTATTAGTTGCTTTAATCCAGGAGAGATAATCGCAATTGATGGGAAAAGTCTTCGCCATTATTACGATCGGGGAGGAGCCAAAAAAGCGATTCATATGGTCAGTGCTTGGGCCACCAGTCAAAGATTAGTTTTAGGACAAGTTAAAGTCGATAAAAAATCCACTTAAATCACAACAATTCCGGCTTTACTAAAAGTGTTAGAATTGAACGAAAGCATTGTCACGATTGATGCGATGGGCTGTCAGAGGTCAATTGTGAAGTCAATTGTCGAACAGGGAGGAGACTACGTGATCACGTTAAAAAATAACCAGCCATCTCTGTATGCAAGAGTAGAAGAGTTGTTTAAACAAGCAATGAGAAACAAATATTATGGCTTTACACATACAGCTTATTCGACCAAGAAAGAGAGTAATCATGGTCGCTTAGAAATCCGACATCACTTAATGTTAAGTAATATAAAAGAGTTAGTTTGCCCCGAGAATAAATGGAAGAATCTTCAGAGTATAGGGATGATAGAATCCGTGCGAATAGTGAAGGAAAAAACAACCATTGAAACTCGCTATTACATTAGTAGTTTACCAAACAATGCTCAAAAATTTGGTGAATCCGTCCGCAGTCATTGGGGGGTCAAAAATTCTTTGCATTGGGTATTAGATGTAGGTTTTCGTGAAGATGTCGGATCAGAAAAGACAATGCTCCGCCAAATTTTGCCATTCTTAGACACATCTCCCTCAATTTTTTGAATCAAGAAAAAACTTCAAAAACTGGAGCCAAAAATCAGCGACTTCGAGCCGGGTGGGATGATGACTATTTGACTAAAATTCTCGCTTTTTCAGTTAACTAAATTCTTGTAAACAACTCATTACTAACTATTATACAACTTTCAAACAGTGGTTGTAAGCTTTTTATTGTCTCAAAAATGGCAGCAAGTAAAAATCATCATTAATCAGTTCCTCTTTTCTCTTAAAAGTCATTACAAAGTGTGTCTATAGCTTCTAACAATGGTGAATTTATCTTAAAATATACTCACCACCGATGAACAGTGTTCAATAAGATGCGTTCCCCCTGGGTTTACCTGGAAACACGTTGCAGACCAACTCCTAGAGGTACTTTTACCAACAATTCGCTCGCAAAATTAAACAGGGTGCGATCGAATTGTTGGCAACTTCCGATAATTAGCGCTTGTAACGCGCTGTTCGGAATTCATATAAGATACAATAAGAACAACAAGTTTAAGCTTCAGACCTTATTTGACAGTCAAGCTATGCAATCTACAACTCAGTCCGAGACAGAACTGGCGATGGACGCTCCCAAACACGGATTGCCCGTTACAATCATTACAGGATTTCTCGGCAGTGGCAAAACAACCCTGCTCAACCATATCCTGACCAACCAGCAAGGTTTGAAAACAGCAGTTTTAGTCAATGAATTTGGCGAAATCGGCATCGACAACGAACTGATTGTCACCACCGACGACAACATGGTTGAGCTGAACAACGGCTGCATCTGCTGCACAATTAACGAAGATTTGGTTAATGCAGTTTACAAAGTTCTGGAACGTCAAGAAAATCTCGATTATCTAGTCGTCGAAACAACCGGACTCGCCGACCCGCTGCCAGTAGCAATGACTTTTTTAGGCACAGAACTGCGCGACCTGACTCGTCTCGATTCGATAGTGACAGTAGTAGACGCAGCGAACTACAGCTTAGATTTGTTCAACTCTCAAGCAGCTTACAGTCAAATAGCTTACGGTGATATAATTATCCTCAACAAAACAGATTTGGTTGAAGAAGCAGATTTAGATTTGTTGGAAGTTAAGATTCGCGATGTCAAAGAAGGTGCTCGAATTTTGCGAACAGTAAAATCGCAAGTTCCCCTACCGCTCATCCTCAGTATAGGATTGTTTGAGTCGGACAAATATTTCCAATCTGAGGAAACTCCTAGCAGTCACGAACATCACGACCACGAACATCACGACCACCACGAACATCACGACCACGAACATCACGACCATCACAACCATCACGGTCACGACCACTCCGACCATCACAACCATCACGGTCACGACCACTCCGACCATTTAGAAAATGACGGATTTACCTCAATTTCTTTCCAAAGCGACAAGCCATTTTCTCTGAGAAAATTTCAATATTTCTTAGACAAACAACTGCCAACAAATGTGTTTCGTGCGAAAGGGATTATGTGGTTTGAAGAAAGTCCCAAACGGCATATTTTTCACTTGAGCGGGAAGCGATTTTCGATGGATGATGACGAGTGGAAAGGCGATCGCAAAAACCAGCTTGTTCTCATTGGTCAGGGTTTGGATACCGAGACTTTGCGATCGCAAATCGAAAACTGTCTCTGTATGCCTGCACCCAATCGCGGCAAAGGTTTTGGGAAAAACTAAAGCTTGAATATTCGGAAATTGTACAGAAACCTGGTTTTTGGCTAAATATTGCATTCAGCCATTTAATACTGGGAAAAACCCGGTTTCTTTGAGATACAGGGATTGTGCCGAAACCAGATTTTTGCACAATCCCTGTATATTTGCATTTAATACTGGTGAAAAACTCGGTTTCTTTAGTAGACATCTTGCAAAAATACCTAGGACGGGCGAGACGCCCATCCCACACAAAAAAAATTGTGGGATGGGCGTCCCGCCCGTCTAAAAAATTGATTGAAAAGACTGAGGCAAGAGGTCTAATATTGATGTGTAATACCAAATCCAAGTTAACTACCATTTTTATGATTCGGCGGTTTCAACCGCTTATATATACAATTTTTTTTAAGCCTGAGTAGTTACGCAATAATAACAAGCGATTGGATGAATTCATAAATCCTGAAATCGTTTCCCAGAGGCGATTTCATGTGTTAGGATTTGAGCGCCACAAGTACAAAACAGGATGTGAGATTAGGTCAAAACTCTTAAAATCACGGAATGTAATGGGGAAGAATTTAAATGAAAGTAGTTGGTATTCATGGAATCGCCCAAGACTTTTTAGGCAGTCCACAGCTTGAAAATGCTTGGTTGCCTGCACTACAAGGAAGCCTAGAATTGATCGAACAGCCCCGCTTGACACGATCGGAATTTGGGATGGTTTTTTATGGCGACTTATTTCGCCCATCGGGAATGCGTTCTGCGGGAGTCCCCAAGTTGACAGCGCGGGATGTTGAAACGGAATGGGAAGAAGCCTTACTCGTTGAGTGGTGGCGTGCAGCGGCAGAGTTATCGATCGCGAATCGTAGCGCTGGCGACCCATTAGGCGAAGATCCCAGCATTCAAGAACCGGAGTTTCAAGGTCGGGGACGAACTCCCGAGATTGTGCAGCGTGCATTAAGGCAGTTGTCTAAGTCACGCTTCTTCCGAAATTTGGGCCCGGAAAAAACATTAATTTTTGCCTTGAAGCAAGTTGGTTTATTTCTCCACGATTCGGATACAAAAAAAGCAGTGTTGGAACGGGTAGAAGCCAAAGTTTCGCCAACAGAGACAAAAGTAGTGATCGCCCATTCCTTGGGTTCCGTCGTTGCCTATGAAGCTTTGTGCGCTCATCCAGAATGGAATGTACAGACGCTGGTAACGCTGGGTTCTCCTTTGGGAATCCCTAATTTGATTTTCGATAAACTGACACCTCCCCCGGAGAATCGTAAAGGTGCGTGGCCGAATATCAAGCAATGGTTTAACATTGCTGATAGCGGTGATATTGTGGCACTTCAGAAATCCTTAGCCCCATACTTTGGAGATGGAGACGATCGCAAAATTGTCGATCGGCTTGTTTATAATGGATGGCAGTCTCATTCGGTGGAAAGGTATTTAACAGCAAAGGAAACGGGTGCTGCTGTTGCCACAGGCTTGATAGTTTAACGTGCTGTTCAAAATAATTTCGGCTGACAATGGATAAATCTAAACGGTTTTTGATTGCGATCGGCTCTTCATCGTGTCCTAAAATGGGACTAGCAGACTTAGCTAGAGTCGAGAGTGATGTCGATCGAGTCGTGGATTTGTTTACACGACCACAGCAGGGGTACACCAGAGTTTTATCCGATCAGATTTCGATCGACGCAGAGGCTGAAGACATCAAAAATGCGCTGTCCAAATGGTTTTGCAGTTCGGAAAGAAGTCAGGACGATATCGTTATCCTGTATTATGCCGGACACGCAGCCGACGATGGCAATCGAGGTTCCCACTATCTCTACACATTCAATTCTCGACCCGAGCACTTAAGTGCCAAAGCGATTGAAACTCAACAACTCGTTAAATGCCTATTTGAGGGAAAGAATAACTATCCTGAAAATGTCTTACTGATTCTGGACGTTTGTTATGCAGGCTCAGGTGCGAGTGGGATTATTCAGAGCTTGACTTCTGGATCGAGTACCCGCAAGCCATCGGGATTTTACGTTTTCTGTTCGACAAATTCAGAGACAGAAGCGGGTGATGGGGATTTTGTCGATGCTTTAGTAAGCGTGCTGAATAATTATGATTGGGAGGATGATGACGAATTTTTAGAGCTTTCTAAACTGAGGGATAAGATTAACGAATATTTCCAGTCCAAGAATTCCGCTCAAAAAGCGACGTTGAGCAATATCGATAGCGCAAATCCCCAAACTTTCATCAAAAACCCGAAAGCGCGATCGCCGAGCTCAACTGCTTTAGCACAGTCCAGTTCCGCAAATTTAGGTCGGGAACAAGCCTCAAAACCTCGCCGCCCAGGTTTTTTCGTTTCTCGCCATTCGACCAAACGGTTTCTGGATGATTTTGATAAGGCGATTGAGCAACCCAACTCCGAACCGTTGATGTTTTATGCGTATGGAATTGGGGGAATTGGCAAATCTACCTTACTACATGAGTTAAAAAGTCGGCACCACGGAAACGTGAAATTTCTGGAGGCTGATTTTAACAACAGCCGATTGAGTAAACCCATCGAACTGATGAAACACTTACACCAGCAATTGTTAATTCATCACCCAGAGGCAGATCTCTTCACAGTTCGGTATCAACAGTACGAAGAAACGCTGCAACGCCTGGAAAATGAGCCGGCGGAAGAAACTCAAAAAGTGAGCGCTGAGCAGAGTAGTTTGGTTCGGGAATATATGGGAGTGGCGCGAAGTTCGATCGTCACCGAGGATGAATCCACGTTTCATCCGCTTTCAACAAGAGAGCGCTTCGAGAAACTTTTGAGGCAACATCCAGCTACGCAAGGATCAACACAGGAACAGGTGAGCTTGCGAGATATCATGCTCGATCCACAGCCAAAGCTCACCCAGGCTTTTGCAGAAACCTTGATTCAGTTGTCGCAAGAGATGCCGATCGTATTATGGCTGGATACCTATGAAAAAGCACAGAAAGATTTTAATGAATTTTTGGGTAGTGAATTACTCAAAGATACGCCATTGCAAGGTTTTCCAGTCCGAATTGTGATGGCAGGACGCTACAAGCTGAGTCATGGACGTTATCAGGGGAAGTTTAAAGATAGAGGAGTTCCGCTAATCCAAGAATATTCTCTCGCTAAATTTACCAAACAAGAAACTCAACAATATCTTGAAAATATTGGAGTGACCAATAAAGATCAGGTGAGGCAGATTTGGAGTGCAACTCAAGGATATCCTTACTACTTAAATTTAGTGAAAAAGCAAAAGGAAGATGATGGAAAAATCACCTTGTCTGGCGGACAATCTGGCATGGTGAACTTACTTCTAGATGGGTTGAATGAAACTGAAGAACGAGTGGTTAAATTGGCAGCTCACTGTCGTTGGTTCGATCGACCGTTAATTCGTAATTTGCTACAAAACTTTGAAATATCGGACATTCTAAACAATCACGAAACTGGTAATAGAATCGATAATAAAATCGATTGGTTTAAGTGGCTAACAGAGCGTGATTTTACAATTTCCGACCACCGATATCGGATTGATGATGTTGCCAGAAACGTGATTCGGGAAACACAGCATCAAGAAGACAAACAAGAATTTTGTCGAATCCACAATTGGATAGCCGATTATTTTGAGCAGCTCGCCGATCAAGAAGTATCCCCCGATCGCTCTTCCCTCGAAAAATATGAAAATTCGGAATGGAAGAAGCTGATGATAGAAGTCATTTATCACAGACTATTTGCCAATAGAACTAAAGGGAAATATCAACTGTTAACTTGTTTTTTTGAAGGAGCTTATTATAAGAAACCATTAATTGCAACAAGTGCATTTTTTGCAATTGCCTCAGAAGCAGAACTCAAACAAAATAAACTATTGCCGGGAGATATTAAGAAGTTTCTAGATAGCATAAAGAAAACTATCGTATTTGGGTGGTGCGTCATCGGTATGCCTGAAAAAAACTATAGCATTAGCATTAAGATCCAGGGAGAAGAAGTTTCGAGTCAAGTTAAGTCCCAAATTGAGTCGGGACTAAATGTTTGCTTCCGTGAAATTGATCGTTTAACAGGTTTAGCAAAGTCTGTGGCTCTGATAAGTCAGAGTCTGCGGAGTTATGGCGACGACAGGGGAGCTTTAAGTATTTTGAAAGCTTATGCAGAAATTGAGACACTTAAAATTTTTGATAATACTCATTTGATAGGTGAAATCTTATGTGATTTTGCTGTCGCCTTTGCTTCAAAAAAATTACCCGATCAAGCATTAATTAGTATTAACAGATCTATTGAAATTGAATCACAAAAATCTAATTATCATGTTGTAAAAAGTAATATATTAGATAATTTAGCACGCTATGAAGAAGCTCTGGTTAGTATCAACAAAGCTATTGAAATCGATTCAGAAAATCCTAATTATTACGCTTTCAGTAACAACATATTGCATAAGTTAGGACGCTATAAAGAAGCCCTAGCTAGTATCAACAAAGCTATTGAAATAGATCCAAAAAATTCTAATTATCACTCGATTAACAGTATCTCATTGAGATTGTTGAAACGCTATAACGACGCATTTATTAGTTGTGAAGAAGCTATTAAAATAAATTGTAAAAACTATGAACTTTATAATGAAAAAGGTTTAATTTTAAGCCTAACCGGGGATTATAGCTCCGCGATAGATAGTTGCGATCGCGCAATTCAGTTAGGAGGAAATCAATCTATATTACTCGTTAATAAAGGAATCGTTCTTTCCCGTGCAGGCGAATACTCACAAGCTATGAACTTGTTTGATGGAGTGATTCGCGAAGATCCAGAAAATGAGGAAGGTTACTACGGAAAAGCCTGTTGCTATGCCCGACAAGGTGACACCGAGCGAGCTATTGCTGCGCTTCAACAAGCAATCCAGATCGCTCCGCGCCGTTGTTGTCGGGAAGCTCGATGGAACCCCGACTTTGACTGCTTGCGGAATGACGAGCAGTTTATTTCCTTAGTGGGAGAGAGTCAGAGTCGCGATCGATCTTCAATTGATGTCGATCGCACTTGAGTTCCCAACCGCTCTGGTTTCTTCAGTAGCTCCGCACCCAGCAAGTAGTGTTTGATCTACATATAGCACTTCCGGGTGTTATGAGGTACAATAAGAATAGATTAAAAAAATCCACCAATGAAAGCATATTCAGTAGATTTGCGAAAAAAAATAGTAGCAGCCCATCAAGAGAAGAAGCTGTCAATCAGAAAAACAGCATAAATATTTGCCTGCAGTAAAAGCTTAGTTCAAAAACTTGTCAAGCAACAAAAAATAGAGGGTAATTTACAGCCTAAACCCAGGGGGAAACCCAGATTCAGTCATTTGAATAATGCGTCAAAAGAATTAAGACAAATAGTGGCAGCACATCCCGATGCAACTTTGGTAGAATTGCGTGAGTTATTCGCCCAAAATACAGGAAATTGGGTAGGCAGAACAGCCATCTGTAGCGCTTTACAGAAGTTGGGATTAAATCGAAAAAAAAACAGTCAGTCCTAGCCAAGCAGGCACAGAAAGAGTCATGAAGTTAAGGTTAGAGTATTGGGAAAAAGTCAAGGATATCGACCCAAAAAATCTAGTATTTTTAGATGAGACTGGAGTATTGCTAAGTTTAACCAGAACTCATGCACGTTCCCAAGGAGGAACTAGAGCCTATGCGGTTAAACCTTTTTACCGAGGGAAAAAAGTCATAGTAATTGGTGCAATTAGTATCTCTTCGAGTAGTGGCACTCATGACAATGGATAACTCAATGGATGGCAAAGCATTTGAGGTATTTATCGAAAAATGTTTAGTGCCACAATTGTGGTCGGGAGAAGTAGTAGTGATGGATAATTTACCCGCACATAAAGTAGATTCAATTACATCAATGATTGAATCTGTGGGTGCTTCTATTTTATGTTGGTCCCCATACTCTCCTGATTTTAATCCCATTGAATTATGGTGGTCGCAACTTAAATCTTTATTGCGACAGTGTTCGCTAACCACCACTAAAATGGTTGACACCATAATTGCTGTGGCTCTTGATTTAATTAATCCGAAACATCTCAAAAACTGGTTTACTAATTGCTGCTACTGTACCTCATAACATCCGGAAGTGCTTTCAGTTGACAGTTGACGGTTGACAGTTGACAGTTGATAGCGACCTCTACTTGGAAGGAAGAGGGTTGGAGTAATGAATAGTCTTCTTTTAATTTCTCCCTAGAAGGGAGAGGCTTTAAACCATTTTTTTTTGGTAATGTTTATTCTGGAGCATTTTTTCAAAATAATCAAGATTTAATTGATTGGACTAATAGCCAAAACTTACTACACCCTATGTATTGCCTAGGAGATGGCCAGGCCGGAGTTTGGAACATATTTAAAGAAATTGGAGACAATGAACAAAGACAAGAAATCTTAGATTGGTATCATCTGAAAGAAAATCTCTACAAGGTAGGGGGTTCAATAAAACGATTCAAATCATCAGAAACTATGTTGTGGCAAGGCAAAGTTGATGAAGTTATAAATTTATTTAAAAACTTTAAAGATCAAGCATTTAAAACGTTGTGCAATTATTTAGAGACCCATCGGTGCCGAATAGTCAATTACCAATACTACAAAGAAGAATCCATAAGTTCGATAGGTTCGGGAACAGTTGAATCAACAATTAAACGCATTGGATTAAGGGTAAAAATATCGGGAGCCTGGTGGAATATTGAGAACGTTTCCTCTATCCTTGCTCTTCGCTGTGCCTATCTCAACGGTCAACTTTCAATTTGATGTATTTGCCTTCATTGAGATGCACCATCGTGCAATCTCTCTAAGAGAGGCCGCTATCCTTCAGACTTTTCCCGAAAACTACCGCTTTCTAGCTCCTGGCGAGCGTGTCTGTTTCAGCAAACTGGGTCATTTAATCGGAAACGCTGTTCCTGTCAAAATTTGCGAGGTGCTAGCGCAGAGCCTACTCGCTCATGTACAGAAGTACAATAAGCCGCTCAAGTAAAAATGCAAGATTAAAAGTTTTTTTAACCTTTAATCTTGCATTTTTACTTTAACTATTTTTTATTCCTCGATCGGCTTAGGCTTCTTAACCGGCTTAGGAAGAGGTTCCTTCGGGACAGGCGGTGGTGCTGCTACTGCGGACTTGATGGTAGGACGCCCTACAGGAGCAGCGTCACCGCTGGGCCTAGGAGTAAACGGACGCTTCCCTCCTCCTTTGAAGCCACCGGGCGGCTTGCTGCCTGGGGGGAATTTCCGCTTTTTAATCGGCAGGGCACCAATATTATTAGCCTGCTCAATCATCAGACTGTCAGCTTTCAATTTGACGTGGAAATCCCAAAAAAACCCGATCGCTTTTGTTGCTAAATCTCCCTTGAGTTTCAGCTTAAAAAACTTCATCTTGTCGTCATTCTTGCGGGGAGCTTGCTTGATTTTGACGATGACATACTTTTCTTGGTCTTGGGATTGATAAATCACCTCACCTCTAATCGAAAAATAGCCATCTTCAACATCAGGTTCCGAGGGCGGCAAAGATGCGGTCGATGCTTCATCGCTAGTCTCAATCTCCGCTGCTTCCTGATTTTCCTCATCAGAGGACGGTTCGGGAGGTTTCTTGAGCGTTTCCGGCTCCCAAACTCCCATAATCTGGGCGTGCAAGTTGCCGTCTTCTTGCCTCGTGCGGGGATAGACCACCCACAAGTGTTCTTGTTCCAGCTCCAGGTGATTTTTGACTAAACTCATGACTCTACCCAGCAAAACTGCGTCGATGGCAGTTCCGTCGGCAGCTATCAGCATACCCCGGGTGAATTGCTCTTCTGATGGCGTGTAGCGGCCCCGCACCAAACCAACAGCTCGGTACTGTCTGGGTTCGCTGGGGGGGGGGATGGGATGTTGGCGCATGACGGAGGGTATGTCCTCAGCGGCCTGACTTTCGTTAGCGGCAGGGTCGGCGTTTGCCGGCGGTGCGACTGCTAGGGCTGGAGTATCGCTGACAGGTGTCGAAGACGCTGTAGGCGCCGGGGGTGCAGGAGCATTGCTGGGCTGGTCTTGTGGCTTTGTTTTGTCCTTGTCGAGGGCAGAACTGTAGCGTGGTCGTTGCAGCCTATCCTTGGACGCTGGGGCGTCTGTTGGCGTTGGCGGTTGATTTTGGTCAACATCTGCAGCCAACGCCGAAGGTACCGGACTTTCGTCTGGTGTCTCAGGAATGGAATCTGTATCTTTAGGCGGATTGACAGCCTGTTCGCTGGGCTGAGCCTTGCGAGTTGAAGTAGATTTGGACGATTTGGAAGACGGGTTGGGAGAGGGGTTCATAAAAACTCCTTGCAGCGGAGACACATCCCTTAAGGGAAATTAGGAATAAACTGAAGAAACTGCTTTAAAAACTACTAGCACCTGACAGGCGGGCTTGCGCCCGGAGGTCTGGTTGTGACCCGTCAACGCCAACTTTCAACGCTAGGAGTGCCGATCGGTTCGCTGGCTGCTAAAATCCTTGCGAGCAAGGACTTTGGCAGTTGCTGACCGATCGATCGCCGATCGCGCTGAGCTGGAGTTGCTGGCTAATAGCATTTAGGATATTCAGCTTGCCTATTTTACTTAATCCAATTACCTAACGGCCTGATCCGCCATATTTTCGGTAATTTTTAGCTTGACCAGACTAAATTGGACAGACACCGCAGTCCTTGGGGCTGCGGGTCTGAGTGTCCAAAATTGTTTAGCTAGCATGGAGTTGTGGGTCTGTTACCATATTAGCTGCAAGTAAAAGGCTGCTTTGTCCGTTCGGACTTTGAACTTAAAAACCTTTACGGTTGCACCGATCGAGCTAAATGGCAGATGCTCCCGGGCAATGCCTTAATTCTTAGAAAATAGTACATTTTAAGCTGGGATAGTTGAATTATGGAAAAAGCAAACAAGCGTCGTGGGTTGATTACTGTGGTGGTGGTGCTGTCGCTCATCGCTTTTTTGGGATTTTCTCTTGTGCCAATTTTAAACAGTATTCTCCAGGCCAGCCAAGCGCAAAGTCAGTCAACTCCAACACCTACTCAGACGGCGCAGTCTGGGGAGAAGCAATCAGAGTTGCTGCAAGCTCAGGCGAGGGGGTACGAATTGGTTTTGCAGCGGGAACCTGACAACGTAACGGCTTTGCGGGGATTGTTGCAGGTGCGGCTGGAGTTGATCGGGCAAGGAGTGGGCGACATTAAGGATGCGATCGCTCCTTTGGAAAAGTTGGCTTCGCTGAATCCTGAGACTACTGAATACGGGATTTTGCTGGCTCAGGCTAAGGAACGCACGGGCGATCGCGAAGGGGCAGCTCAAGCTTACAGGTCAATTTTAGCGTCTAAGCCAGGGGAAATTCAGGCTTTGCAGGGGTTGGTGAATTTGCTGCTGGTGCAGCAGCGGCCCGAAGCTGCGATCGGACTGTTGCAAGATACGCTGAAGGCGGCTCCGGCTGCCAATCTGGCGAAACCGGAAAGTGTGGATGTAACTTCGGTGCAGTTGATTTTGGGACAGGTTTATGCTGTGCAGAAGCGGTTTGATGAGGCGATCGCCATTTACGACGAATCTGCTAAGGCTAATCCCAAAGATTTTCGCCCGACTTTAGGAAAGGCGATCGTGCTGAAGGAACAGGGCAAAACAGATGAGTCAAAAACGCTGTTCGATCGAGCTACTGAGTTAGCTCCTCCTAACTATAAAGACCAAATAAATCAGTTAGCTAGTGACACTCCTTCGCCTTCTCCTGCGGCTACGACGACTCCCGAACCGGCGACTTCACCAAGTCCAGAAGGTGCGCTACCGAAACCTTAAGGAAAGTTTTAAGTGAAAGAGTTTTGAGTTGTCAGTGAAAGAGTTTGAAGTTAAAAACTTAATCGTTTAAAATCAAAACTATTCGCTTTCTTCTTCATTACGCAGGACTTAGGAAAAGAAACCCGGTTTCTACGATAAATCTTGGTTGAACGACGACAGATACATGAAGAAACCGGGTTTCTAAGCCCTCGGGCGGCTCGTCCAGTTACCGATTACCAATTACTAATTACCAATTAGGTAAGACCTCGGAGGGAATTATGACCCAAAGCGTTGACCGCGTTGTTCTACCTCCTGCTTTTCCAGACCACACTCAATTACCAGACTCCGACGGTACTTTTGTGAAAAATTTTCAGGAGCATCCGCAAAGTTTAATTTTAACAGATTCGATCGGGCAAATTTTGCAGCAGCGGCATCCAGACGGACAATATGCGATCGGTCAAGACTGCGGCATTTACTGGCGAGAAACCGAGCCGCCGGAAAAAGGTGCAGAAGCTCCTGATTGGTTTTATGTTCCGAATGTACCTCCTAATATTGACGGTCAAATTCGTCGTTCCTACGTGCTGTGGCGGGAACACATAGCACCGTTAATTGCTTTGGAATTTGCGAGCGGGAACGGGGATGAAGAGCGCAACCGTACTCCTTTATCGCGCACTGATGAAGGGGTAATAACAAAACCTGGCAAGTTTTGGGCCTACGAGCGGGTGATGCGAATTCCCTATTACGGCATCTATGAAATTAACAGCGGGCAATTAGAAGTTTATCGGTTGATTGACGGGTATTATCAACTGTTAGAACTTAACGATCGGGGTCATTTTCCTATTGCACCTTTAGGCGTAGAATTGGGACTTTGGCAAGGCAATTATCAAAATCAAACGATGCTGTGGCTGCGCTGGTGGGACGAGGAAGGTAATTTGCTGTTGATTGGCGATGAAAGAGCCGAATTGGAGAGATTGCGGGGGGAACAACAGCGGGAAAGAGCCGAGAGTGCAGAACAAGCCAGACAGCAAGCAGAACAGGCGCGACAATCTGAATTTCAAGCAAGAAGGGATGCAATTCCCCGGTTGTTGGGAATGGGTTTGAGTGCCCCACAGGTGGCGGAGGCGTTGGGTTTATCGGTGGAGGAAGTGACGGAGAATGCTGGAGAGTGAGATAGTGAGAGAGAATTGGGGAAAAGGGCGATCGGGCTTAATAGACTTCATCATGAGAACCCATTTTGAGCAATAAAATCGCTTCCTCTTCATTTTCTGGATCGATCGCAAACTCAAATAAAATCCGATAATCATAATCTATTGAACACGACCAGATACCCGATAAATCTCCTGTCAGTTTGTGAGTTCGCAAGCTGGCATTAAAGCAGTCTTCAGACAAAAGTTCAAGCGTAGCTTCAATTAAAAGGCGAAGCTGAGGATTTTTACGAACTAACTTTTTGAAAGTACGAATAGATTTGGGAGTCCAACCAATTTTCATCAATCATCCAACTCCGCCATAAAATCGGCTACCGACCCAAATTTAGCATTGCCCTCAGCATACTCTTGACGAACTTCTGCTACTTCCTTCAGTAATTCATTTCGTCGCTGTTGTCGCAGACGATTCTGAAGAATATCTAGAAGCATGGCTTGATCTTCTAATGATAAAACTTCTACAGCTTCAAGAGCTTGTTGGAATTGAGATGTCTGTGTCGTTTTACTCATGTGTTGTTTCTAGCTACTTAGAATCACGATATTTTTTAGGGTTTTAGGAAGATTTATCTTCTACTAGCATTTTTTACTTGTTTGGAATCATACCCGATAAAAGCAGTATAACACTGCGAAAATTCCAGTCATCTTCCAGAGTTGAATAAACAGCAAACTCAGTAGATTGTGTTCAGTCTTCTGACCACCAGATAGGTTGTCCATCGTGTTGATAGGAATAATCTTCTGGCGGCGGATCTCCGTCCCAAGGAGGTGCTTGCGTGTAGTAGTCGCGACCGTCTAGCTGTCGATCCGTCCAATTAATGTACGTTTTAGGAATTACATCTCCCCTGCGATCGCAAACGTCACCAGATCCGAGAGACTCCCCTTGTTCATCCAATACCTCAAATAACTGACAACTGTTATCCCAGCTATCGTGACAGTGCCCCTGAAACGCAAATAAAAAAGCATCTCGACTTTCAACAGGAACCTTAAGCAGATAAATATCACTGATACTATGTCTGGAATACCAGAGATGACGTTCAAAAGTATCAAGAATATTTTTGGGTGAATTCTGAGGTGGTCTGACTATCTCTGGAGGCAGAAGAGTCATATTTTTCCAGTTCCATGTCAGCCTTACATAACCGATTCTATGCTGGGGCATGAATTTTCCAAAGTTGTCGTTTACCTCCAAAAGCTCTACTAATTCTTTTTCACAAACTTCCCTTACGGTGTTTTTTCTGATGTCAGCATTTTCTCTATTCACTTGCTTGCCTCTGCTATTGGTTGCAATTTTTATTTCAGATATGACTTACGCATGGAGCCCAGAAACCAGTTTTTTTACAAAAATACTTCATTGCAGCCCGGAGATTCGGTAAAAAACCCGGTTTCTTTTGTCCGAGTGCGTAAGTCTTGTCGGAAAAACGTTCGACTTTGACACCTAGCAAAATATGGTTGAGCATATTTCTGTTTTGCGAACCTGTACTTGCCTATTAGTAAGGTACGTACTGCCCACCCTACAAATCAATACTTTCTCTCCTGCGGCTCAAACATCGTAATCGCCACCGGCATATAAGCCAAATCAATCCCCGCAGGTGAATAATAGGCCAGCGTATGCTTCAAAAACTTCTCATCATCGCGCTGAGTAAAATCTTCCCGCGAATGAGCTCCCCGACTTTCCTGCCGGTTCAAAGCAGAAGTTAAAATCATTTTCCCGACAACGATTAAACTCCGCAATTCCAAAGCTTCCACAATTTCCGTGTTCCACAACTTGCCTTTATCGTCTAAGTAAACCTCCTCATATTGTCGCTCTAAATCCTCCAATTTTTGTAAACCTTCCTGCATCAATTCGGCGCTGCGAAATACTCCGCAATACTCAGTCATAGTATCTTGATACTGCTGCCGGATTTGATTGATGCGGTATTTTCCTGGACGTTCTAAAAGTGCCTGAATTTGCTCTTTTGCTTCCGTAATATAACGCTGTTCATCTACGGCAGGCAACTTGCGATTTTGTACGAATTGTGCTATGGTTGCGCCAGTAAGTTTGCCGTAAACGACGCATTCTAAAAGCGAATTGCTGCCCAAACGGTTGGCGCCGTGAACTGACACGCAAGCTGCTTCGCCGGCTGCAAAGAAACCGTCTACCAAACTGTCAGCACTGCTGCGAACTTGCCCGTCGATATTAGTTGGAATTCCGCCCATTGAATAGTGAGCTGTCGGGCGGACGGGCATCGGTTGGTTGACAGAATCAATTCCTAATAAGCGGTGGGCTTCTTCCCAAGCAAAAGGTATTTTGCTCATGATTTTTTCGCGTCCCATGTGCCGCAAATCGAGGTAAATAAAGGGGCCGCCTGCACTTCCATCGAGATTAATTCCTCGGCCTGCGCGAATTTCTAGGGAAATCGATCGCGATGTAATGTCCCTGGGCGCTAATTCCATCCGCGACGGGGCATAATTGGCCATAAATCGATCGCCCTCGGAATTAATCAGATAAGCACCTTCGCCCCGCACGGCCTCGGAAATCAACACTCCCACCGGATACAAACCCGTCGGGTGAAACTGCACAAATTCCATATCTTCCAGCGGCAATCCAGCCATCGCCGCCATCGCCAAACCGTCACCAGTGGAGGCGTAATCGTTCGAGGTGGTGTTGTAAACCCGACCGTAACCCCCCGTAGCAAACATCACCGCCTTCGCGCGCACGACGGCAATTTCGCCGTCTATCAGGTTGAACATAACCACGCCCTTGGCTTGGCCTGCTTCCAAAATCAGGCGCGTGACATACCACTCTTGATAGATGTGAACTCCGCAGCGGCGCAGATTGTTGACCAATTCGTGGAGGATAGCGTGACCGGTTTTGTCGGCGGCGTAGCAGGTGCGGCGGTGGGAATGTCCGCCGAAAGCGCGCTGGGCAATTCTGCCGTCTTCTAGGCGGGAAAAGAGGACTCCCATGTGTTCTAAATCGATGACTACACCTGGTGCTTCGCGGGTGAGGATTTCTACCGCGTCTTGGTCGGCTAAATAGTCGGAACCTTTTACTGTGTCAAAGGCGTGGGCTTTCCAACTATCTTCGGGATCGACATTTTGCAGGCTGGATGCCATGCCGCCTTGGGCTGCGACGGAGTGCGATCGAATCGGGTGAGTTTTGGCAACAACTGCTACCTTGAGACTGGGGTCAGTCCGGGCAATTTCTACAGCGGCGCGGCAACCTGCTAAACCGCCGCCTACAATGATTACGTCGTGTTCCAGCATTGTTTGAGTAATTTTGAGTGTTCTCCTCAACTTATCGTGACGCAAAAAAAAACTTCCAATCAAAAGATCAAGAAGTTTTTTAACTTTTGATTGGAATGGAAGATCAAAAGTTACAATTTCAAATTAAATTAGCCGAGAGTTTCTACAGGCTGCTGATTGGATTGATTTCCCGTTGCAGAAGGTTGATCTTCGGTGGCGGGGTCTACGGAAAGCACTTGAATGTTATTTAGCAGAGTTGTAACGAAAGCAAACAGCAAAAAGGGCAGAGACAGCACTAAAATCAAGCCGACTGTAGCCAAGGCGTAGATTTGACGGGCGCTGCTCCACAGGGCGAGTGCTGACGCTAGACTCAGGAAGATGACTATCAGCCAAACAATGATTTGACCGTAAATGTCGCCAAAGGTGAGGGTACATTTAAGGCGATAGTTTTGGATGTTACTCATTTGATGCCTCGGGAGATTGCTATTACGACTTGTCCAAAAATACTTTGACAGTGTGTCAATGCCCACTGTAAATTTCTAAGTTTAGCTGCCGCAACTTGGTTTTGGGGTTGTTGTAAACATTCTTTAATAAGTTGCCACAACACTTGATAAATTTTTGCTTCTGAGGGGGGATTTCGGCCGAAACACTTGGCGATCGCACTCCCAGGCCTAGAAACCGGGTTTTTTACTGTTTTGGCGGGCTGACTAGAAGTAAACGTGCGAAAAACCAAGGTGATGACCGCCCGTGCGTCCAGGATTAGGAAACCAAGGCACAAGCGGAAAGTCTACTTTTTGAGGGAGCCCTGACTTGGTAAAGTAATGTTAAGCTGCGTGGGAATGGAATCAACCTTTATAGCGTCGCACCTGTCTTTTCGCCCATGTCTTCAGAAAGCAAATTGCTGATTTCGCGCTGTTTCCTGGCTGCTTTGGGAACGCAGATGTTTATGTACCGCGAAGACCGGATTCCCCAAGAGAACCCGGTGCTGGTGGTGAGCAATCACCGCAGTTTCTTAGATCCTGTGCTGCTGACAGCGGCTTTGGGTCGATCGATCCGCTTTGCTTGTCATCATTACATGGGTCAAGTTCCGCTGATGAGGGAAGTTGTCACGACTTTCGGCGCTTTCCCCTTGGAAGCACCGGAGCACCGACAGCAGCATTTTTTCTCTCAAGCGACAGCGCTGCTGCAAAGCGGGGAGATGGTGGGGGTGTTTCCAGAGGGTGCAGAACCGATGGTGAATTTTACTAAGCCTAATACTGTGGGGAAGTTTCAGCGGGGATTTGCTCATTTGGCTTTGCGGGCGCCGGTGCGGGATTTGGCGGTTTTGCCGGTGGCGATTAGTTCTTTTGAGGAACACTCAGTACGATCGGGTGTACCGCTCAAGTTGTTGAGTTTGTTTGATCCTTCGGAACCGTTGTTCGATCGCGGTGGGTGGCATCCTGTGATAATTTATCAGCGAGTTAATGTTTTAATCGGCCGCCCTTACTGGATTACTGTCGAGAGACAGCAGCAATATCAAGGCAAAAAAGCCAAAGCAGTTGTGGCTGAACTCACAGACCACTGTCAGGGAGAAATTGCAGAATTACTCCAACGAGGTTGTTTGTAAGTTTGTAAGTTTGTTGACAGTTGACTGTTGGCTGGTGTCCGATTTCCAATTCTTTAATCGTTGACTGTTGACTGTTGACTGTTGACAGTTGGCTGGTGTCCGATTTCCAATTCTTTAATCTAAAATCTAAAATCTAAAATCTATTGACTTGAATCATGGCAAATGCTAACAACAAGGTTCGTTTTCTAACCCCCAAACCGCCGAAACCAGATCGGCCTTTATTTGTATTTCTGCCCGGTATGGATGGCAGCGGTTTGCTGCTGCGGCCGCAAATTTCTAAATTAGCAAATCATTTCGACATTCGCTGCTTAACTGTACCGGCTGACGACATGGCTAGTTGGGAGGTACTGGTTAGCGAAACAATTGCCTTAATTGAAGCAGAAAAGCAAGCTGGAAAGCAGCAGCGGCCGGTTTATCTGTGCGGCGAGTCATTTGGGGGCTGTTTAGCTATGAAAACTGTTTTAGAAGCTCCTCAATTGTGCGATCGACTAATTTTAGTCAATCCTGCTTCTTCATTCCGACAACAGCCTTGGGTGCAGTGGGGTTCCCATCTCACTCAGTGGCTGCCGGCGAACCTTTATCCGCTGTCGGTAATCGGTTTGTTGCCGATATTAGCATCATTAGGAAAGATTGGGCGCGACGACCGGCGCGCTTTGCTAGAAGCGATGCAAGCGGTACCGCAACACACGTCTGTGTGGAGATTGGCGTTAGTGCGATCGTTTGATGTTGATGAAAATCAGTTGCGCGGCATCAAACAGGAGACATTAGTAATTGCTAGCGGTGCCGATCGGCTGCTACCTTCTCTAGCAGAAGGGAAGCTTTTAGTCAAGGTAATTCCTAATGCGGAGATGGTGCTGCTGGCTAACAGCGGTCATGCTTGTTTGTTAGAAACAGATGTTAACCTTTATGGGATTATGCAAGCTCGCAATTTTTTGACTGAATCTATTAGTCAGCAGTCATTAGTCAGCAGTCATTAGTCATTAGTCAGTAGTCATTAGTCATTAGCATTCTGTAGGGGCGGGTTTAGAAGAGGATATATGATACAAATGACTAAAAAAAGGGCAAAACCCGCCCTCTCTTTTTTCGTATACTATTTTTCCGATCGCTCCCAATACTTCCGCGCTTGATGTGTTGCTACCAGATTGTTGATTTGCTCCCCATATAATCTGCAAGCGACACACCAAACGCGGACTCTAATGACGAAGGACTCCTATTTGCGATCGCACTGCACTAATGACTAATTAAGATTCAGCCATTTTTGAGCGTTAAGCCGCTGGACTACGCCAAACACCATGAGGTCGAGAGTAATCTTGCGCTCGTCTATCAAAAAAGGCTCTAAAGTGCTGGTATTGGTATTATTTTCAGCACAGGAAAAGGCTCTTTGACTTTGAATATTTTCTTGAGGAAAATACAGGTTAAATTGGCGCTGACCTTCTTGGAATTTACCAATTACCTGCCAGCAATCTCCAGCGGAACTCATGCCAGCAATGGGGAGTTTTTGCTTGGCAAAACGCACCTCTAAATCCTCAACGCCCTGCTTGGTCAAAGCAGTTTGCAAGGCGGGCAAATAATCTTGTTGAATAAATTCTGCAAAGGGCTTGTCTTCAACAGCAGGTGCTTTTTCCTTTTTAGCTTTAGCTGGGGGCTTGTCGCCGTCAGCGGCTTTGGCTGGGGGATTGTCGCCGTCAGCGGCTTTGGCTGCGGGCTTTTTAGCTTTAGCTGGGGGCTTGTCAGTGCTGGGTAAGTCGGTTGTATCGGGTGCGTCGGAACTGGGGGCGTTCTTGCGAGCAGCACTGGGAGTTTCTGATTCGCCAGCGGTAGGGTTTTGCGGTTCTTCTGGCATTAAGGCTTCCTTGTAAAATTGATCGGTAGGAGTTTTGAGTTGAGCTCCGGGCGATCGATCTAGTCGATCGCACAGATATTTTATCGAAAACCAAGCTTAAAGAATTGTCAGTCAAAAAACTTTGAGATCGAAACACTCGTTTCCGGGTTTGCCTCTTGACAAATTACAACTCCTGTGCTGATTCTAAATTTCAGCGACAGCTCGTTCAATCAAACGGCGGGCGAGAGTTTGAACGCCGGTGTGTTCGTAGTAATTGGTAGTCATGTCGAGGAATGCGCCCACATAGTCCACCTTATCGGCAGAAATTTCCACAAAACTCTGCAAGTGGCCAAGTACGTTTTGGGGAGTCAAACCTCGATCGCTTACAAAAGAGCTCATCCAGCCAGAAACCGAGTTAAAGCTTTCGCCGATAAAGCCGAGTTGGCCTGCGGGAGAGCCCCCTGGAATCATGCCGCCGATCGACTTAAATGCCTGATTCTCTTGCAAATCGCTGGGGGAGAGCTTTTGAATCCAAGACTGAGTTGCCATGATAAAGTCTGGCCCCAAAGGAATCAAACCATCAAAACAAACCAAAGCAGCCATCCGCATCAGGGATTCGCCGCCGTAGTCGCCCAAGGAAGCGGCAAAATCGCCAATGCTGTCGCCGGGAAGGCCGTTAATTTGGCAAAAAGCGAGCAACTCAGTGACTAACTTCAAAGACAGATCGATCGTCTGAGCTTTTTCAGGCTTGGGAGTGATATTGCCGAGGAACGACAAAAACGAGACATTTTCCGCAACCTTATTAGCGAGGGCAGCACTGCCCAAAGCCTTGTCGGCGCTGTCAATAGTTTGGTAAAGCCAGAGAGCGCGTTGATAGCCCTGAGACTTATCGTTGAAGAGGTAGATGGCGCGATCGCCAATTTGCTGAATCAGTTCTTCGTCAGTTTCGCCAGTAACGGTGCGAATGGTATTTTCAAAGCCAACTAAATTGTTCCACTCGCCGGGAACAACAAAGTCAAGCGCTCGCAAGGCTTTGACAGTCATGTTGTCTTTAGGCAGTGTATCGACTAATTCAAAGACTGTTTTGCTCACAAAAAACTCCTTATGCTGGAACGAAAATCAAAGGTATTACTTTTGGCAGATGGCAAAAACTTCACACTCTTTTTTTGGCAAACTTAGTTTTGATAGCGCCAGACTGGAGTCGGGCGCGGAGTGTGACCAGAGACATTACTACTTGACGCGGGCGAGGCCACCGAGGTTGAATTTTGACAGCCAAGCTTCGCGATCGCTAGCGGTAAAAGAGGGACTGCGGGATTGAACTTTCACCTGATAGCGATTTGCCACTAAAACAGCGGTGATATTAGCACCCTGATTAACGGCGGGATAGCCACCGATTTGCTTGGTACTTTGCTTAAATTTTGCACCTGCCGAGGGGTTGCCGGCAATGTCGTTAATCGAGAGCATCGCGACATTTTGACCGCCTTTGTTCAGCTTAGCTTCAGCAAAACCGGATTTTTCTTGAGCGAAGACGCGATCGAATCCACCGCCCGAAGCCGGGAAGTATTTATTTAACTTACCGCCTGCAACTGCCTTCTTGGGCAGGTTTTGATTACTAGCACTTGATTTGTCAGCAGTTGTCTGCTTGGCTTTAGCAGGTTTTTGGGTGCTTTCCTCCTGGGCTTTGTCCCAGCGGGAGGGGGCTTGGGTTTGACCGCAGGCGGTCACTAACAGCAGTACCGAGATCAGGAATGGAGCTAAGATGCGGCGTGCGGGGAAAAATTGCATCGCTGTCTCCTCATTAGTAGGTTTCCATAACAATTGTGGCTTAGAATTTGGCAATTTGTGTGCTCTGAGCCGATGATTTGTCTTCTTTGCAAAAAAATCCTCTACCTGCAGGCAGAGGATTTTTTTGCAATTATGAGTTTTGAAGGAAGAAAACTGAAAGATTGCTCCACAGATAAATTCTGGGGATGGGGGTAAAGAAACTAAGTTTTCTGATAGCCAGCAATCTCAAAACAATTTTTGCTGATTTTCCCTAGATTTATCTAGAAATGTCAGAGCAATTGTTCGTCAATCGTCTTACTTCGGCTTTCCAACTTAGGTCTTACTTTGTGGGTAAAGCTTAGGCGTCGCTTTCGATGTGAATAAACAACAAACCCATTACCACAACTGGCATCAGCCATGTAACGAGCGGAATCAAAATCCAAGGCAAGAAAGAGGCAGCGTAGGTACCTGTCATGTCAAATTCTCCAAACTAAAGTTAGCGTGTTCCAACAGGGATATCGACGAGTGGAGTCTAATTGTTGACTAAACCCCGGAAAATGGCATCAACGCCCTTAAAGTTTTCGAGCAAGAAGTAGGCAGCAAAGACGCCGCTCATGCCGCCAATGAAGAAACCAGCGGTTAACTGGCTCCATCCTTCAGCATTTCTGAGGGAATCGGGAGTCATGGGATTAGCACTGGGGTAGCTGATGTTGTCTTGCTGGAAAGACACCAAACCGTAAGCAGACATACCTAGTGTGCCGAGTAGAACTATCACGAGGGCTGTAATTAGTCCGCCGAGATTAGCGGCTTCTGGATAATCCCGCAGGGGTCCGAAGACGATTTCGGGGCCGACGAGGAAATAGCCGTGTGCCAAACCGATTTCTAGACCTCGAACTAGGGGCGAGAGTCCTTTGCGGTAGATTGGCAAGTTCCCGATAAATGCTTTGGTGAAATCAGAAGCACTGATGGGAGTTGCTAGATGACCCGTGAAGGGGTCGCCGTTAAAGGGTTTAATAAGTTCTGCATCTCTGGGATCGGCCATATTCTCTTTTTCCTCGCTGTGCGTAAATTTTGAGGCGTTCAAGTCATATTTTACGCAGGGACGGGCTTCCTATTTGCATAAATGGCACCGAGCTTTAGAAAAGTTCACTATTCTTTAGTTTTCGGAAGAATTTTTCTTTTGTCCTCTATACCAGAAAGCGAGTCGATCGGGCGACACTCCCAAGAAATAAGCGATAATTACTATTTGATTGATGGCAGTGGTTTTGAGTACCCCAAGTTGCTGCCAGCGGCGGTCGGAGGTCAGCACTGGCTGGGGTAATAGGGTAATGGGGCCTTGTTTTTTCAACCGGCGCACGAATTCAAAGTCTTCCATCAGGGGTAAGTCGGGAAAACCGCCGATTTTGTCAAAGGTAGCTGAATACAGAAAAATGGCTTGATCGCCGTAGGGCATTTGGAAAAAGTTCGATCGACAGTTTATCCCTGTTTCTACCAGCCGCAGACAGAGCCTGCACCCATCAATTTTGAGTGGAAATGCCCCCCCTACTATGAACGGTTTAGCTAATGCCATGCGCGCGTCAGAGTCATAGCCTGGGGGTAAAAGAGTGTCGGCGTGGAGGAACAGCAGGATATCTCCAGTAGCGGAGGCGGCACCTGCATTCATTTGAGTAGCGCGGCCTGGGGCGGTAGAGATAACTCGCACGCCCAAAGATTGGGCTATATCTGCGGTACCATCGCTGCTGCCGCCGTCGGCGACAATGATTTCAACATTTTTAGCATTTCGGGCGGTGGAGATGACTGGGGCGATCGTAGGTGCTTCGTTTAAGGCTGGAATAATAATGGAAATTTTGAGATTCGGATTTTCTGATGGCATACAGAATTAAGCAGCCCGTGACATAGAGGGCGGGTTGTACAAAGCTTATCTGTTATTCCACAGATTCCGACAGTTTGAGGTTTTACGCATGGGGCCCAGAAACCGGGTTTCTACGAGTTTTGGGTTGAGTTGCAATAAATATAGCCACAAACTCGGTTTCTACTCAGGGCGACGAATTGCGATCGATGCTAAACTTTGGCTTTTTGTCGCGCTTGCGACTATTGTCGCAAGCGCTGTCTAACCGCTGCATTCGGTCAGACAAATACACTTACTATATTATGACCTTATGGTTTCACAATCAAGTGTTTTTAATTAATTAAATATGACAATTACTAATGACTTACATCGCCTCAATACAGTTTAGTTATTTCAACATATTCATATCTAAACCGAGCAAATCCTCCGGTAGATCGATATCTGCAAGGGTGGGAAGCTCGGCAATTTTCAGAGCGAGGTTTTTGGCGATCGCCCGCGTAGCAGCAAATACCTCATTAGTTCCCCAGTTAATGCCGCCAAACAATTCCGGTACCGATCGCCGCAGCCCGATTAGATAATAACCTCCGTCTTTTGCCGGCCCCAAAACTAAATCGTGCTGGCTCAGTTCGTCAAAAGCTTTTGCCATGATTTCTGGTTTCATAGCGGGACAATCTGTTCCGATAATTACAGCTTTGTCAACCCCCGAATTAAAGGAGTTTTGAAACGCTGCAGTCATTCTGGCACCTAAATCGCCGTCTGTTTGATTTTGATAAATAACATCGGTTCCCAACCAGTCTTGCATCTGTTGTGGGCTGCCGCCTGTGTAATGAATTTCTACTGATAATCGGCGGGAGTTTTGGAGAGTGAGCGCGTGGGCGATCGCCTTTTGGGCCATCAAGCGGTGAAGATTGGCAGCACCTGTTTTTCCCAGCACCGGAATCAGTCTAGTTTTAGTTTTTCCGGGTTCGGGGTAGCGGGTGAAAATTATCAGTTTTTCTGGAATCATACCATTTTTGATTTTTGATTTTAGATGGGAGTTTTTGCACAACAAATCACACGATCGAGCGGGTAAACCGCAGATTTTAAGCAGATAAACACAGATAAACGCAGATAATTTATAGATTGTCTGCGATTGAGTGCAATCCAAGTCTAATATTGGTGGGTTGGGCGCGGTTTAATATTTGTTTTTTGGTAACTTAAGTTAATTGTCGCACCCAATTTACCCTACAATAGGTTAACCGAAAATTGGTGATTTACGGTTAGCTCATTTCTAGCATTCGCTGGATTGGTTTCAAGGCGGCCCGTTGCAGTTCTTGGGACATGGTAATTTCGGGAGTTTGATTTTTGAGGGATAGGTACAATTTTTCCAAGGTATTTAATCTCATGTGCGGGCATTCGTTGCAAGCACAAGTATTATTGTTGCCAGGAGCGGGGATAAATTGTTTGTGTGGTGTTTGCTTTTGCATTTGGTGAATTATTCCCGGTTCAGTCGCGACAATAAATGCTTGGCTGGAACTCGATTGAGTATATTTGAGCAAAGCGGCGGTGGAACCGATATAATTCGCGTGGCTAAGTACGGGAGGTTCGCATTCTGGGTGGGCGATGATTTCGGCTTCGGGATTTTCGATTTTGAGTTGAACTATCTTTTTTTCTGAGAAGTTTTCGTGGACGATGCAGGCTCCTTGCCAGATTTCCATGTTTCTACCGGTTTGTTCCATGACGTAGCGGCCGAGATTGCGGTCTGGCCCAAAAATTATTGGCTGATTTTCGGGAATTTGGTTGACAATTTTGACGGCGTTGGAGCTAGTGCAAATTATGTCGCTCATTGCCTTAATTTGGGCGGTACAGTTAATGTAGGAAATAACTAAATGTCCGGGTCGATCGGCTTTGAATGCTGCAAAGGCTTCGGGCGGGCAACTGTCGGCGAGGGAACAACCTGCATTTAAGTCTGGCAATAATACTAATTTGTCTGGATTGAGGATTTTGGCGGTTTCTGCCATGAAATGAACTCCGGCAAAAACTATGACATCGGCGCTGGTGTTGGCGGCTTTGCGGGCAAGTTCTAGGGAGTCGCCAATGAAGTCTGCGATGTCTTGGATGTCGGAGTCTTGGTAGTAGTGGGCGAGAATGACGGCGTTTAACTCTTGTTTGAGGGCGTTGATTGCGGCAAACAAGTCGTCGGGCAGTCGGGTTTGGGTAAAGTTGGGAGCAGGTGCGGTGGTAAACACAGTTAGAATCTTGGGTGAATGGTGGCGGCTGGACTCAAGTGTATTTTGAATTATAGTTGAATTCACCAAAAACGGTTGCAAGCGGCTGGTTGGGCCAAAGCTAGAAAATTGGCCGTAGGTTAACCGACTGACTGGCAGCGGCAGCGAGATTTTTCCATCCACAAGTTGACTTAGCTAAATTTTTACCCGATCGGTAAATTAGACTGAAAGCTCTGTCCCGCAAGACATTCACAGGGCAACAACTACCTTGAGCGACGAGTATTTTGAGTGGCCTCTATTGACAGCAGTAATTTACATCGTTTAATGTAAACAGAAGATGATGTAAGTAAGTGGGTTTGATACATCTATGTACTTTGAGGACGATCGCCAGTGGCAGGGAACTGCTGAGTTTCTGACAAAAGAACTAAAACGACGGATTGAGCAGCTCGGGCTATCTGTGGAACCCCCAGCGGTGCGAACGGTGCGATCGTGGAGAGCCAAGCAACTGCTTTCGCAGCCGAAAGGGCAAGAATTTCGGTTTCGACAAATTTTAGAAGGACTGGCAACAGCACTTTTGCTCCAGAAAGGTTGGACGCTGGCGGCGATCGCCCAAGTTTTACCCTCATTCCCCGATCTACTCTTGGAGCAACAAATTATTGCCGAGTCCGATCGCCAAGACCCAACATGGTTGCCACTAATGCAAACAGCGACATTGCCATTACCCACAGGACACGCCAGCAACCTGGATCTGGCAGAAGATGCTGTTGTCTTGCTAGCGCAGGGAATTCTGCGGCAATACATCAGAACTCTCAATCGAGAAATTGTCCGCCAAGAGGACAGTATGCCATCAGAACTTTATCGGGCAATGTGCAAATTGGGCCGGCTGTACATCGAAGCCGGAAAAAGCGATCGCGCGGCTTGCGTGCATACCGTTTTGGAACGTGCTAGATATCCTCTCGATCGGTGGGACTTAAATATTTTTAGTCAACCAGATTTTCGCTTTCGTCAAGCAATTCTCATCGATCCAGACTTGCGAGTACCGACCCCAGATTGTGCGGAAATTGCTAACTCCAGAGGTACTTTTGGCGAAGATAATGCGATCGAACACCGCCTGTACGAACGGTTGATCGAGGCAACTGAACGATTGGGAAGTCGCCAAAAGCACAAAGCTTATACGGCTTTGCGATCGCTATTTGGCAGCCGATCGCTCATCGGAGAACACCAACTCTTAGACTACTTGCGTGACAACGATTTAACCCCTTTACAGGGAATGATTGTTGACACCTTTTTTGATAGCGTGCCGGATATCTGGTTAATTAACGGACAGGCTCATCGCTGCGCGTATTGCGGTACGCTAATGCGCCCCTATCCCGATCTAAAACTTTTTTCCGACGGGCGATGTCCGATTCGCCAATGCCTCGGTCACGATTCCTCAACAGCAAAAGTTTCAGAGAAATTAGACCAAGATAGAGACCGATTGCTGATTGCCAAACCGCAGATTTTAACCTATTGGACAGGGCCGGGAATTGACGAATTAGCAATTTTTGATTCAGCCATAAAAAACGGACTTGATGCCGAACTTTACCCAGAATCCGACTTGTGCGATATCGGAATTAACCGTCGCAATATTGGCATTGATGCTAAGTCGTATACCAGTCCGGTCTCCCTTGCCTTGCGCCTCAACCGCAGCATCGGAGGGCTGATTCACTACCGCCGCCGCATCATTGCCGTCAGCGAGAGATTAATTGAGGAGCGACCGGATTACCTCTCTACTTTCCGGTCAGCGATCGATAAAAAAGGCGATACTGCTACTCTCGAAATTCTGTCTGTTTCACAAGTCATTGAGTTGTTAAAGGCAATCAAATATGAGAATTAAAGCTGATTTATGGACAGGGATCGATCGCATTTGCTGGTTGTGCGTTTTAATGGCAGAATTTTTAGATACTAATTCCCTAGAATATGCTCCTTTAACAATATCGGGAATGGCGAGTATCGTCAATGCACCCGCGCTGGCAAAAGCCCGCCAAGCCATTTTTAATATGCGCCTGATGTCCCTGGCTTACGTGACAGAACAGTCAGTTAAACACGCAGTTGCTATTTATAACGATCGCCACTACCGCGACAAAACTCAAGGAACCTATAAAATTAACTTAGAAACACTTTGTTTTGAACGCACAGACCCCCTAGAAGACCCTTTAATTACCAAAGCCCGTCAAATTCTCAGTCAGCCTTTAGCACACCAATTTTACAGCACCAGCTTTGCCGATCCTCGCCAGCCAATGGCCGTGGCTTTAGGTAAAGAAACAACAGCCGCGAGAGTGCCAATTGGCCCGATCGCTATCCCGCTTGCACCGCGCCGCAACCATTCCCTCGAACACTTGCCGAAAGCAAAAATCCGCATTCCCCTTGCGGAACTTTACGAATTAGCAGTTGAGATGGATGAACGCGAAGCAAATCACCCTGAAAAAAGACAGGGTAGCTGGGTAAAACGGTTTGAACATTTTGCGCTTAAGGTGCCAGAAATTGGTAAAGGTTTGCGAGAAGAAACATTCATCGAATTAGCAGGCATCAAGCACTTAATTGGACTGCCAGGATCGGGCAAAACAACTTTGCTAGTATTGATAGCTGTGTGGTTGGGAAAACGCGGTTATAAAGCGATGTTTGTGTTTCCCTCTATTGAAGTTGCCAGACAGTACATGGCAGCACTAGCATTTCATGAAATTAAAGTGGGAATGCTAGTCGGTCAAAGCGATGGCACCCGCCGCCGACACGCTAACAATATTGCTGAGGCGATCGCAGCATCAGGAGGAAATGGCGGCTTTGGCTATAGTTTGGAACAGGCAGAAACTTTTGGCTTAAATTGCGTCTTACCTGCGTTTTCAAGTGCCGATACTTCGATGTGGGGATTTGGTTACGCACCGTGCAACGAAATATTACAAAGTGGCGGTAAAAATGGCAAAATGAAAAAGTATCTCTGTCCGGTTTGGACGATGTGCGGCCGCAACAAAGCACCCCGCGATTTGTTAGATGCTAATATTTGGGTCGGTCACGTTCTTTCAATGGATACTGAAGTTCCACCCCAGGCGATTCGCGAACGAATTCGTTATTTTGAATTGATTGCCCGGACATTTGATGTGGTAGTTTTTGACGAAGCAGATATGGTGCAATCAAATTTGGACGCTTACGGTGCAGCAACCTTAAAACTTTCTGGGGCGAAAGAATCTATCCATTTAGCCATTCAACAGCAAATTCACAATCCTTTTGCAGGTGGCGAAAATTATCGATTGTTCGATCGCAATGTTGAACTTTACAGCCGCGATTTATCGGAATTTGGCGACCTCAACACATCGTTAATTACTGCGGTTCAAAATATGCCTTCATCGCCAGTCGGCAAACGCTATGAAAATCAGTTGTTAACTGTTTTGAGAATTGTCAGCGATTTGTTGGATGGCTTTGAGAAATTTTCTAAACGCGATCGCCTTGACGAAGAGGAAGTCAAACAGGGATTTAGCAAAAGTCGAGCTTTAACTCAATTCTGGGAAACGGCAGCTTACCATGCTTTTTACGATCGCACTGGCATTGAACCGCACGATCGGCTGAACTTAGATATGTGCGCTCAAAGGCTGGGAATCAACAGCGACACTCTCAAACTGCAGTGGGAAACTCAGATTCTTTATTTTCGGCGTTATTTAGCAGAAAATCTGATCGAACGGCGCGACAAGATTGTCAAAGAAATTGCCGAATTGTTTTTACCTTTGTGTTTTAAGGATGCCACTGCATCAGCCGAAGCTCAGGATACAATTACCTTACTTGTTTGTGTCACTTTTGTGATTTTAGGCTATCAGCGGATCGTGCCTGAAACGAGAACAATGGTAGCAGAAGGACTGATTCGGGAACCGATTGTCGAATCAACGGCAACCCCCGAACTGCGACAACTAATCCCTGAGAATATTTTGGGGTCTTTTTCTGGCGTAAAATACAGTTTTGAATCGGCACAAACTACTCGAACTCAAGCCCGCAATGTAAAACTGTCTTATATCATTTTTGTGGGCGCACCTCGGATGTTAATGCACCGCTTTCACAAGTTATTTGAGGCAGATGGCGAACTGACAGGGCCGGCGGTTTTAATGACTTCAGCTACCTCATTTCTCGAAGCAAGTCCTGCTTATCACATTAATTCTGGGCCGGATTATCTGCTGCAACCGCGCCAAACAGAACACGATCCCAAAAAGAGCAAATACCGCTTCAAATGGCTGCCCGATCGCGAATTTCGCGATGAACCTCTCCGATATAGCGGTGCAGGCGAACAACGCCATCGCAATTTAGAAAAAATGGTAGACGCGCTGGTACGGGGAGGAAATCAGAAATCAGAAATTTACAAATCCATCCTCAACTTTGATAAAAAACATGGTATTTACCGCAAAGCTGCCTTAATTGTTAACAGCTACGAACAAGCTCGCACTATTAAGAACTTTATCAACGATTACCATCCAGAAATCGGCAAAAGAATCAAAGCAGTTGTTAATTTTCTCAAAAATGGAGAGCAACCAACAGATTTCGTCACAACGGCTCAGTGCGAGGCTTTAGGAGATGATGAAACTTGCGATATTATCATTTTTCCCTTGTTGGCGATCGGTAGAGGCGTGAATATTGTTTTCACCAAAGGAGATAGGAAACTCGATGCAGCAATTGGTACAATTTATTTTCTCACCCGTCCCCATCCCACCACTGACGATACGCAACTTTTGTACAGCCTCGCCGGAAAAGCTACCCAAGAATTTGACAGTCGAGTTTTTAGTGAAACAGAAGATTTGTCAGCAATTTCTAATGCTTGGAAACAGTCGAGAAGACAACTGTGGAAAACGGCGAATCACCTGTTGCGCGAACCTCTAATGGCTAGCCGCTTGGGTGAAGATTTATTCAAACCTTTTACGGCAAATCAGATGGTTGGGATTTTGCAAACAATCGGGCGCGGGATGCGAAATGGGTGTTCGGTACAAGTTTACTTTGTCGATGCAGCTTGGGCAATTAAATCTACTAAAAATGAACCTGACTCCGGGCGGGACAGTATGCTAGTTCAGATGCGAATTATTTTAGAAGAATGCGTCAAGCATCCCGATTCAGTGATTCGAGAAATATATCAAGAACTTTACGGGGCATTTCTCGACCCCATGCGACGCATTGAGGGCGTAGTTTACCCGGAAAGTTTACGCGATTCAGGAGGTTTGACAGAAGAAGAAGACGATTTTGATGATTTTTCAGCTTTCTTGGAGATGTAAGGATGAATGACGAAATTTTTGATGAAATTGCATTCGATGATGACGGTGAATTAAAGGAAACTAATATTACTGGAGATGCAACCATGAACGACGAAATTTTTGACGAATTTGAATCCGATGATGACGAAGAAACTGAAGCAACTGTGTTTTCAGACACTCTTTACATTCCTCTTGCAAATAAGAGTATCAAAAAAATTCCCCTAGCTTTTACCGTGCCGGACAATATCGAGCCAGTAACGGTCAAAGGCTTGGCGCTAGCTTGGACAAAATCTGCTTTACATGAGCTTTCGACCATCCAAAAAGCTATTGTTAATGCTGATAAGACCATAAAAAATCTCCCTTACAAGTCGTTGCGAGGCTTGTTAGAAGTAGGACTTGACAGCGCAGCACGGATTCAGTCTAATGTAGGTTTGAGTAACTATTCGTTGAATCCTAAAAATGTAAATGAGCCTGAACCATTTGCTTACTTAAATTCCGAAAGTACAGAAGATATCCTGAAAGCGTTACGCCCAATTATCAACGAGTGGATGATAAATTTTCTCAAACCTTTTGCTGAAAAAGAAGATGGGCTATCGGAAGTTATCGACCGTTTGGAAGATTTGTACGATCGAAAACAGTTGCTGAAAATTACTGTGTTAGAGTCTCAAGTTTTACCGTGGAAATGGTCAGCATTAACAGGAACAACTCAGGGAAAAAATGATGATTATCGCGCGTTAGTTGATTATGCTGCTCGTGCGATCGCCGGAAAAGAGATTTTTCAGGGGCTAGGAACAATGAAGCGAGTTATTTCGAGTAGCGGCAGGCTGACAACTGGAAAAGCAGAGTTGATTACCAATCCCATCACTCTACCAAAACACGCGGGAAAATTCAGTCTGGTGATATGCTTAGAAGTCGTAACCTATCCTTCTTTGCACCAGCCTTTGTTGAAGATTGATGTCTCCAAACGCCGCTGGTTCAATAAGTTAAAACCTGCAAATTATAACTCAGGAAATATTAGCGGTTTTGTCTTTTCTGATGACTACAGCGATCGCACTTTTAGCTACACGGTCTTTTCGCAGTCCGAGAAACCGGAGAAAAATCAACAGGACAAAAAGAAAAATTGGGTTTGGGCGATCGATAAAGACTTTGAAGCATTGCGCGGCAAGCTAAAACTCCCCATGAAAACGCCTAACGGTCAAAATATTGATGGTTCCCAAATTGCTTTGGGTCAAGCTTCAACGGATAGCTGTCAAGTAATGTTAACTTACCGCAACGGACTGCAAGAAGGGAAACACGGAATTGATGCAGGCGTACTGGAGATTGATAAATTAGAAGCTTTTGAAAAAATTACTGAAATTCTCAAGCCTATCGGCTTCAAACCTTTCGATAATTACTCGGAAGTAAAAATCAAAGGCACAAGTCACAAAAAAGACGATACACCCTCGCGCATGATTAACTTGCCTACTCTGTTAGGTGCTGCTTTAGAAGTTCTAGAAAAAGACGACTGTTCTGATTTGACTCCCAAATATCTAGAAAGCTTTGATGACAATGAGTTAAACAGCTTGCTAACCAAACACCTTGATACCAATTTAGAAAACATTTCAAAAGGCAGAAAAGCCCTTCAAGTGGTTTGTCAATTAAAAGAACTCAAGGCGATGATTCAGGCAAACCAGGAAGCTATGCGTCGGCTATACCCTGACGAAAAACTGTTGCTCGTTATCTTTTATGAAGAACATTTGCAAACCGAATTGAACCTGCTGCAAGCAATAATTCGCGTTCTATGGGGTGGTGCGATCGAAGTTATTGCTAATCGTTTACCAGCAAACACTCACGGGCCGAGAGAGTCATTGCCCGGTGCAAATTTGAAAGCGAAAGAGCGATCGCGCCACCGCATAGAAGCCTGGGACTCGATCGTCAAACAAGAGGCTTTACGCAAGCAGCGAACTTTTTGCCTGGTAATGGCGCGGGAATGGTATCCAGACAACAAACATGACGATCGCGTGAATAAACCCTCATCCCGTCAAGCACTGGCTACCATCGCCGGTTCTTGCGTGCAGTTTCTGCTACCGATTGAGAAAACTAAGGAGAAAAATATTCTCAATCTCGATAATTTTTCCCATAGAGTACAAGCGGCTCTAAAAGACTTACTTTGGGCTCATTCTGGCCGCATTGATGATGTCAAAGCAAAGGTAGACAAATGGTTAAAAGACATTCCTCAAGAAGCCAGACCAAAAGAAATTATTGGGATTACGATCGTCCGCAAACAGAAAGGTCGCGTTCGCGGTTCTATTGAGAAGACATTTTTACCAGTTGCTATGCGTCTCAACGTGGAGACAGGTGAGTGCGAACTGTGCTGTGCTTATGAAAAAGGCAATAGTTTACAAATCAGTCCTTGGAGCAAGTTTTCTGAGGCGATCGCCTTCATTTCCCAAATCTCCCCCGTAAAACTGGCTAATGATAAAAGTGGGCGTGAAATTCGTTTCATGAAATTTGTCGAACAGATTATTTCCACTTCTGTAGAGGAGGGAAATCAACCATTAGTTACGATCGATTCTTCCAACTGCGTGCAACTTTGGCCTTGGCTTGCCGATTCTAAAATGAATGCAAATCAAATTAACCTCGGTCAGCAGTACGAGCGGATGCAAGATGCCTGGAAAGGCGCGCGGATAATTCGGATTCGCCAAGACCTCGCCCCTGGAATTATCGATAAAAAAGTCCGATATTTTGCAGAAACTTTTCTGGAAGATCGGCGAACAAAAGAAGAATTAACTTCAACCTGTGAAATTCCTTCTGCTTCCAGTGCCATGAAGTTATTTCGGCTGAATTCAAGAAATCAAAACAGCGAAATTAATCAAACGGGTTGTGTTGCTTACCTTTCTGTAGGACGTAAAACACTCCATCATGAATCGCGCGGTCAAAGTTGCTACGGCGAAACCCAAATCAGCGCAATTTTAAAAGTCAAAAAAGAGGAGGGTTCGCTAGAAAAAGTTTTAAACGAAGCCGGATTAGAGGTTCACAAAATCGGAACCCGTCCGCCTTATATCGGACACTTGCCAACTCCTAATCCCCTTGAAATTGTTGTGACTTTGCGACAAGAAAATGACGATCCAGATCGCCTTGCTGCGCTTGTAGAATCTCTGCGCTATGGTTTCGGCCATTACAGCGACTGGTCTAGTTTACCTGCTCCCCTGTTCTTCGAGCGTGTCGTGCGGGATTACATCAGCGAATTTGTAATTGAAGATGAGGAAGTGGAGGCGGAACCAGATTTGGAGGAATGATGCAGTCTAGGGGCGCTGTCGCGACTTGTTTGACTGTGATGGCGTTGCTGTGGATGATTGACGGGCTTGAATTTAGGGCGATCGCTTTTAATGTCAAATTTAATGTCAAATGGCGAGAGAGTTTTGGCGATGGGGAGTAAAATTTGCAGATGTTGAGAAAATCTAGAATCTAGAATTTAAAATCTACAATCCTCTGAGGAGGCTGCGCTGTATAATTAGTCAAGGCTGGATTTGCCAAAATTGGTGAGTGTAGTAGAGATTTTTTAGCGGTAAGGGCTCGATCAAACGTAGCAAATCAAATGAATGAGACTAAGGCGATCAAAATTGCGGTGGTGGGGGACGTTCACGATCGGTGGGAACCTGAAGACGGCGAGGCTTTGAAGCGCCTAGGCGTTGATTTGGTATTGTTTGTGGGGGATTTTGGGAACGAGTCGGTGGATGTGGTGCGGGCGATCGCCCAATTGGACATTCCGAAAGCTGCGGTGTTTGGAAACCACGACGCTTGGTACACAGCGACGGAGTGGGGCCGGAGTCAGTGTCCCTACGATCGCACTCAAGAAAATTGGGTAAAACAGCAGTTAGATTTAATGGGAGAAGCCCACGTCGGTTACAGCAAGCGAGATTTTCCCGAATTGGGCGTAACTGTGGTGGGAAGCCGCCCGTTTACTTGGGGGGGGTCGGAGTGGAAGTACAACGATTTTTACTCGGAATGGTTTGGGGTAGAAAGTTTTGAGGAGTCGGCCAAACGCATTGCAGGAGCTGCGGCGGATGCAGATTGCGAAAATGTGATTTTTTTGGGTCACACGGGCCCGACTGGGCTGGGAGAGGCTCCTGAAGACCCCTGCGGGCGAGATTGGAAGCCGCTGGGAGGGGATTGGGGAGACCCAGATTTTGCTGAGGCGATCGATCGAACTCGCGGTTCTGGGAAGCACGTACCTCTGGTAACTTTTGGTCATATGCACCACAAACTGCGGCACACCAAGCACGAGTTGCGGAAGTCGTGTTTCTTGAGTGGGGAGGGTACAGTTTATTTGAATGCCGCCAGCGTACCGCGAATTGTGGAGAAAGAGCGATCGAAACTGCGGAATTTCTCGATCGTCCTGCTGGAAAATGGCACAGTGTCGGAAGCGTCTCTAGTTTGGGTGGGGGAAGATTTCGCCGTGGCTTTAGAACAAATTCTTTATCGGCGCGCTGAATCTGCGGCTATTTGTAGTTAGAGACAATTGCTGGTATGATAAAATTTATGCGCCTGGAGAGGTGGCAGAGTGGTCGAATGCGCCTGACTTGAAATCAGGTGAACCGTAAGGTTCCGTGGGTTCAAATCCCACCCTCTCCGTTTAAAAATTCTCCTGTCCGTTAAGGGTTTCAGATTCTCTATCCCCTCAAGAGTTCCCTTTTCCGCTCATCTTTGGATCACTCTTGGTATTTCGCAACAAAAAAACACCCCCGCAGGGGTGCTGTTGCTTACCAGGTAATTTTTCTAGCCAACTGACTTAACTAAACCCTTCCTCATCCGCCGGGTCGCCGTAGGGGTCTTCGCTCGCCGGACTCACATTGCCGAACATTCCAGCATCCGCTACGTAGTCAGCCGGGTCGCCGTAGGGGTCTTCGCTGGCCGGACTCACGTTGCCGAACTGTCCGTAGTCGGTACCGGCGTCGTCGGCCGGGTCGCCGTAGGGGTCTTCGCTGGCCGGACTCACGTTGCCGTACTCTCCGTACTCAGCCGGGTCGCCGTAGGGGTCTTCGCTGGCCGGACTCACATTGCCGTACTGTCCGGGATTTGAGGGATCTTCGTAATTGCCATCAGGATCGACTTGCTCGCTGTCTGGCCCGACGATCGCATCTTTTAACTTCCGCAAAAATCCATCTACCATGATAAAGTTCCTCTTTTTTAGGTGGTGAAAAACTGCTGTTTTAGATTTGGAATACCAGATTTAATTGAAAATCTCCAACCGGTAATCTAAAATCTCAAATGGTTAGGCTACTGTGCTGGAACAGGAGCTGTCGCTTCCGGCAAGCTAGTAAGGTCACGACCAGTATTTTGGTTGTTGTACCCCTGGAATTCGCGGTAACGCGCTGCCTCGGACTCCGGAACTTTAATTCCTTCAGGCGGGGGCGTTACCCAGTGAGCGCGATTCTGGGCATCGCGGTAGTAAACGCGACCGTTTTTGGAAAGGTAATGTTTTCCCTGCGGCCCCTTTTCTTGTTTATTTTTGTGCTGATTGTAGATGTAGTAAAGGGCTGCTGCTCCTGCTAAAGTAATCCCTACTTTTTGAACATTGCTCAGTCCTTTTTTCGCTTGTGGCGAAGGACTCGGGCCGCGATTAGTTTGCACTCCTCCAGCGCGAGTGTCGTCAACTGGAGGCGGGGGAGCGGAACTTTCCTGGCTAGAACCGCAAGCACTCAAAAACGGAAAGGTCAGCAGCGTTGTCAGCAGCAGAGCCATGAAGCGCGATCTTTTGGGTTCGGATTTGATTGTGTTCATTGCCGCTCCGAATTGTCGGGATTATAGGTAGAGTGTGTTCTGGCGAGGTTGAGGAATCCTGAGCTGCTGCCAACAGTTTTTAGAGTAAATTAATTTCTCAAAGCAATTTTGACAAAAAAGTATTTGCTGAGAATTTATCAACAGCGCAGGTACTGTATGGCGTTTCTATTTAATCATGCTGTAATCTCTCGATGATTTACTCATTCCAGGGATATAAATAAAGTTTCTTTTATTTCAGTCCGCAGGTATATGCCAATGCGCGCCTTCGGGTAAGAATAAATTCCGTTTGTGGACTCCTCAAAGCAAAGTTAAGCAGACGGACGGGACGAGTCCGAAGCTCAAAGCAGCACTGGCGAGGGAAACGAGGCCGGATTTATAAGTCTGGCGGTGTTTAATTGCGCCCGACTGCTTGTCGGAGATGCCTGCAATTTTTTCGTGAGAATTCTGGAGAGGTCGATCGCACTATTGTAGAAATCTATTAACCGCGATAGAAAGCCCCCGAAGCTTTTCGGATATTTATGAAATTAAAGAATTTATTTACTGCTGGATTGTCGATCGCAGTTGTATTTACTGCGACTAAATATCTAACTTTTTCAAATCAACAAAACCAAGTCAAGGAATTGCTGCAAACCAAACAGTGTCCCGAGTGCAATTTCAGCAATGCCAACCTAAAAGGATTAGACTTGCAAGGAGTCAACTTGCAGGGAGCCAACCTAGAAGGTGCTAACTTATCAGGAGCAAAATTGGCCAATGCTAACTTAAAAAATGCGAACTTAAATAGAGCCAACCTGACGGGAGCTGATTTGGGCTGTGCCGGCATCACTTTCAACCTTGATGCGAACGATCGAGGAGCAAACATGGATTTTAATGTCACCGCTGTTCCAGAACAGAATAACCCAGAAAATGCAGTAGTTGGTTTCAATATGAAAGCAACGGATCGAGGAGCGACAATGCGTTTCAACCTCATGGGATGCGCTGACTTCTCGAATGCTAGCTTGCAAGAAGCTAAAATGCCATCTGGCACAATTCATCCTTAATAGCAGCCCATAAAGCAATCTGCTGTGTCATCATTTGTCAACTTCTTTTCATTCTTTCTGCTCTCTCTTTTCTCTTTCTCTGTGTCCTCTGTGGCCTCTGTTGTTCATAAAAAAAACCGCCACCTGTCAGTCAGCCGGCGGTTTTTTAAAGCAACTAAGTGCCGCCTAAAATTAGTGAGCAGAACCGTTGCCGTGATATTTATCAGTATCGTAGAATCCGTTTTTTGTGCCGAAGAAGAGACAGCAAACCGTGAAAACTGCTGTCAAGACTGCTAAAACTAACTTAACGTCCATAATTTACCTGCTGTTGTTGAGTGAGTGCAAATACTCAGATTGTAGAATCTTTTTGGCTGGCGCGGCCATCTACCAGCGTAGCGCCAGATTTGCTGGGCTGTACTCTGGTGCGGCAGTTTCCTGACGGCGAGACAATTCGGGGAATGATTGTCGAAACCGAAGCTTACGGCCCGGGAGATCCCGCTTGTCACGCTTACCGACAGCGCACTTCTCGCAATGAGGTGATGTTCGGGCCTGCGGGTATGAGCTACGTTTACCTAATCTACGGGATGTATCACTGTTTTAACGTGGTGACGGATGCAGAGGGAGTTGCTAGTGCTGTGCTGATTCGAGCTTTGCAGCTAGATGCTGTTCCCAAAGAATTCGCTGGGATTCCCGATAAGAAGCGATCGCGCCTCGCCGCCGGGCCTGGGAAACTGTGTAAGGTACTGGATATCGATCGAACTTTAAGCGGTTTTCCCTTGGGTGCAGGCCAACCGCTGCGCTTGGAACACCGGAGCGAGCACTTTCAGCAAGCTGTGGAGGAGGGTACAATAAATTTTGTGCAAACTACGCGGATCGGGATTTCTCAAGGAATTGATTTGCCTTGGCGCTGGTATGTAGGGAACTCTACGGCTATGTCACAACTCTAGTAATGTCAAAGGTATCAGTGTAAATTTTGTCGCTTATCTTAGTGAAATTATGGCTTACTCTTCTGAAAATCCGATCGTACAACTCAAGAAATGCCTGACACTCGTTCAGGATGTTGGGAGTCACGCCGAAGCTAACCGAGCTTTCGAGCAATTGTGCGGGATTATAGATGCTGAAAATCCGATGGCGGCGCAACTGTTGGAGATGCTGTGGGAAGAAGCAATCATGGCCAGGCGATCGGCCTTATTTTGGCAGCAAATGAGCGATGTTGAGAAAGATATGGCTAATAGAATGATGGAAAATATGACGCAGATGCGGCAAAACTATTTGCGGTTGATGCAGGAAATGTAGACAGTAATTGATAAATTCGTGTTTGTAGTGAGGACTCTAGTCCTCTCTTTATCAATAAAGTTTTCTAGATGTAGGGTGCGTCAACGCTGATATTTGAGGAAGCTCAAACAGTTGGTTTTCGGGGCACCCTACAATAAATTCTGCTACTTCATTAAAGCAGCGCCGCGATTGTAAAGTTCCCGCGCGTAATCAGTCCAAGTTCCCTGTCCCCAATAGCGGAAACAGCTTGTTTGCACCAACAAATTGTAAAGCAAAGCTTGCTGGTATTCAAACTGCTTGGTAACGGTCGCATCTTCCTGCACCAGCGGGTCGTATTTTTTGTGAAATGCAGCGCTGAGTAGATTCATCGGTTCCAAGACATTTTCGTAACCTTTAACCCAACTCAAATCGTTAGTCCAAGAAGCGCCATCCATGTGAAAATTATGGTCTGTTTGCTTGAGTTGGGCGATCGCGCTTTCCACTTTTTCCGGTGTCGCACTATCAGGATCGACTAGCTGCCAGATTTTGTGCTGGTTAATCCCCTGACAAACAGGATAATCCTCAGGATTAACACCCGCCGCTTCAATTATCTCCAAATATTCAGTGCCGTTTAAACCGACAACACCGGATTTTCCGCCGCCTTGTTCGCGGTTTTCGTGCCAAGCTTTGACAAAGGCGCTGGGGAATTCATTCATCATCACGCCGCCATTTTCGCCGTCGGCAATCTGAGTGACTAAAGAAGGAATTGTGATATTCCCAATTTCCTGCTTATTGCGTCCTTTTGCTTCGTAATAAGGCTGCATTTGACCGACCAACTTTGTATCGGAACCTTGAGTTTTAATCAAAGTCGTGATGCTGATTGTTTCGCCGTGACAATTGCGGGCAACTAAACGGTTGGGAATATATTTTTGGTCTTGCGACAATCCGGAACCGTCGATATTTTCCACAGAATGTTCCTGCACCATCAGCCAGCGATAGCCGCATTCTTTCAAAGCTTTGATGTATTCGTAAAGTGTATCTGGGTGATTGGGGAAGTGCATTTCTGGGGGTGAAAAACCTTTAACCCGCTTCAGGGCGTCCAAGCCAAAAATTGCCGCAAAATGATGTTGCCACGCTTGAATTTGGAGTTTGATGTCGGGAATTGGAGTTGAGGGAATGACGGCGTGACTCCACATTGTCCCCAGCCATTCTACATGAGGTTGATATTGAGGATCGCAGGTAATCCGCTTGAGATTATCAAAGATATCGTCGCGTCCCATTTGGCGTAATCCCCACAATAAGTTGCCCGAATAGTCGAGCATAATTCGCGGGTTGCAGCCTTCGGCAATCAGTTGGGGAATAAATTCTCCCATGCGGGAATAGCACCACGCAAACACTCCGGCATTGTGGTTGTCTCCTTGATTAGGATTTTCAAACATATTCTGCAAATTGCAGATAAGTTCGCCGTTTGCACCTGCAGGAATTGTGGGTTGGTGCATATGGAGGGCGCAGGCGAATCCGGCTTGAATGTTTTCGAGGCGCAGATTTGTCCTAGGTAAAAAGACTGGTTCATTGCTGTTGACTGCGGCACTGATTTCTGCTTCGGAACCGCAAATGTTGGGCAATCCTGAGTTGATTTCTTGTAAAATGGGTAAATTGGGAGATTGTGCGATCGCAGGCATAAATTTTTCTCAACAATTGTGGAGGAGCGCTGTCTGCTATTGCTAACATAGCTAGATACTTTAACAGTAGCAGAGGATGTCTGCCAAACATAAATTTCACCCGATAAATCCGGGAACGCGACAGCCCCAAATCATGTGTCAAATCTTTAACACATTTTAAGTAAATAAGCGAGGTAAATTATGAAATACGAAATCAAGGTTTTGGAACCAACGGATTTGTGGTATGTCCAAAATAACATCAATCCAGAAACCAATAAGTTTTACCATCCCACTAAGAATATTCCCCTCGTTCAGCAAGCGGAAATTAATTTGAACAATTCGGGAGTGATAATTCAAAAAGGTGCGCTGCATTGGTGTATGGGGAAATTGACTTCCGGTGTTTATAAAACGGATAACCGTTTAAAAGATATGTGGGTATCTTTGACAACGGAAATGGACTACAACGCTCCCGTATATCAAGGGACTGGTACGGTGAAACTGGAACCGAGACAAAAAGGGCATTTCCTGCATTATACGCCGATCGAGCTTTTGGATGCGGAGCAGTGGGAGTTTGATGATGGTATATTTCAGTTTTGTTCGGACAATGTAGTTATCGGTGCAAAAAAACTAAAATTCCGGCAAGTGGCTGCTTCTAATGACGGTAGGTGGAGAATTGCTGTTACAGCTTTGCGCGAGCAAAAAGCTACTGTTTTAGCAGCTACAAGTTCACCGGCTAAGATTGTCGAACTCAAGCAAGGTGAAACGTTGATAGCTGATTGCGATTTGGTTAAAGGATTTACCAAGGGGATTGAAGAAGATTATCGAAAATTAGGTCATTTTGGTAAAGGCGGTGGGGAGGGTTATGTTTGGTTTTATCAGGGGAAAGGTAAATTGTTAGTATGTGAAAATGATGGGATGGGTTTGGGTTGAGTTGTTTCATATAGCAATCCTTGCAGGAGTCGTAAACTTTTTACCCCACCCCAACCCTCCCCTTATCAAGGGGAGGGAGTAAGAAATTCACAAATGATTTAGGATTGCTATAGCGACAGAAGATTACCTCGATGAAAAAGAATGGATTTGACAAATTAGTTTGATGTTTGTAAAATCTGCACAAACAGGTCATTGATTACACTTTGGCACATCACGGACACGGCAGTGCCGTGTCCGTAACTGTATTTTAAGCAACAGTCCGGCCCGAATCGCTCTCAACTTCTGCTAGCTGCGCCTATTTTCCCTGTATTCCCAATGGCGGACTTGCTTATCTGCGTAGAAATCATATACTTTGTCAAGTTAAGAAAATATTTTTTGATTCATCCAGGAGCGAGAAAAAAAAATGTACATTGTACAAATTGCCTCGGAGTGCGCCCCCGTCATCAAAGCAGGGGGTTTGGGTGACGTAGTTTACGGCTTGAGTCGGGAGTTACAGAATTCCGGTCACTGCGTCGAGATTATTCTACCCAAGTACGACTGCATGAGGTACGACCACATTTGGGGGCTTCACGAGGCCTACCGGGATCTGGCTGTGCCCTGGTACGGCGGCGAAATCTTATGCGATGTCTACTGCGGCTGGGTGCACGGGGTGTTGTGTTTTTTCATTGAACCTCGATCGCAAGATAACTTTTTTAACCGCGGCTGTTATTACGGTTGCAATGATGACAATATGCGGTTTGCATTTTTCAGCAAAGCTGCTTTGGAATTTTTGCTCAGAAGCAACAAGCGTCCCGATGTGATTCACTGTCACGATTGGCAAACTGGTTTGATTCCAGTCATGCTGTTTGAAATTTACAAATACAATTGGATGGAAAATCAGCGAGTCTGCTATACCATTCACAATTTCAAACATCAAGGCATGGGCGGTAGCGATATTTTGCAAGCAACGGGTTTGAATCGAGATGATTATTATTTTGAGTACGATCGCCTGCGAGATAATTTTAACCCTTTTGCCCTCAACTTTATGAAAGGCGGCATTGTGTACTCGAACTTTGTGACGACGGTTTCGCCACACCACGCTTGGGAAGCTCACGTCGGCGAGTTCGGCTACGGTTTGGGCCACACTTTGCATTTATATCAAGAGAAGTTTCGCGGGGTGCTCAACGGCATTGATTACGATGTGTGGAATCCCGAGAGCGATCGCTATATTCCGCACCACTATACTGAGGAGAATTTGGCAGGAAAAGCCAAAACTAAAAAAGCTTTGCGCGATCGGCTTTTCCTGCGCGATGCTGACAAGCCTATTATTACCTTTATCGGTCGTTTGGACGACCAAAAAGGCGTTCATCTCCTCCACCACGCAATTTATTACTCTCTGAGTAAGGGCGCGCAATTCGTGCTTTTGGGTTCGGCGACGGAAGCGGGAATTAACGCTCATTTTCAGCACGAAAAACAGTTTTTAAATGATAATCCAGACTGCCATTTGGAACTAGGTTTTAATGAGGAACTCTCGCACTTAATTTACGCGGGTGCGGATATGATTGTGGTTCCCAGTAATTACGAACCCTGCGGGCTGACTCAGATGATCGGGTTGAGGTACGGTACTGTGCCTGTGGTGCGGGGAGTTGGCGGTTTGGTGAATACTGTGTTCGATCGCGATTACGGCACCAGCCACACCCCCGAAGAGCGCAACGGTTACGTGTTTTACGCAAGCGACTACTACGCTTTAGAGTCGGCGATCGATCGCGCGATCGGATTGTGGTATGACTATCATGATGAATTTGAAAAACTCATGCTTCAAGGCATGAATTGTGACAATTCGTGGAAATATCCAGCTAAAGACTATGTGGAAATTTACGAGCTAATTCGACACAAATAATCAGTAGGGCTCTTGCAAAAATAATTAGGATGGGCTAGAATCCCATCCCACAATTTTTTTTTCTTGTGGGACGTTGCTCGGAGCAACGTCCGAAAATTTGATTAAAAGGACTTATGCAAGAGGTCTAGTAGGGCTAGCAGTGTGCAACTTACTAACTGTAGGGTGTGCACAGCTAGCCTACGTCTTGGTGGCTGTTGAGCCTGGTCGAGAATTCCGGCAGTTGATACATGGCGGTAAAAAAAATGCCGGTTGAGCGAAATCGAGACCGGATTTCTGACCACGAGTGCGTCAGCCCTAAAATAGTTACGATCTTGATCATCAAATAAGAATTACTTGCATTAATATAGTAAAGCAATGACGATAGATGGCTGTGGATGCACCATCGTGTCAATTACCAGATGAAAAAATCTATCATTATAGAACAATGAGCATTTCTCGGCGTATTTTTCTTGCCAGCGGTACAGCAATGGCTGTCGTGGCAGTGGGGGAACTAACCAAAAAAGCCCCTGTCGCAGCCCAAACCGGCACTCTCAACCTTTATTCAGCACGTCACTACGACACTGATAATGAGTTGTACCAAAGCTTCACCAAAAAAACTGGGATCAAGGTTAACCTCGTTGAAGCGGATGCTGACCAACTAATTGAACGGATCAAAAGTGAAGGTGCAAATAGCCCCGCTGATGTTTTCATCACGGTGGATGGTGGGCGTTTGTGGCGGGCAAAACAAGCAGGTATTCTGCAACCTGTTTCTTCAACAGTGCTGACATCGGCAATTCCAGCAAGTTTGCGAGATCCTCAAGGTTTCTGGTTTGGTCTATCGCGCCGGGCACGGGTGATTGTTTATAACAAAAGCAAGGTGAACCCTGCCCAGTTGTCAACCTATGAGGCGCTGACAGAACCTCGGTGGAAAGGCAAAATTTTAGTGCGATCGTCCACTAATATCTATAATCAGTCTCTGGTTGGGGCTATGTTAGCGGTTCATGGAGCTCAAAAAACAGAAGCTTGGGCGCGAGGATTGGTGGCTAATTTTGCACGTCCTCCAGAGGGAAATGATACCGCGCAAATCAAGGCGGTTGCTGCTGGGGTAGGCGATATTGCCCTGGTTAATACCTATTATGTAGCTCGCTTAATGAAATCGAAAGATCCCGCAGAACAGGCGATCGCGGCGAAAGTAGGTGTATTTTTCCCGAACCAGCGCGATCGAGGTACTCACGTCAATATTTGTGGTGCCGGTGTAGTCAAAACCTCGCGTAACAAAGCAGGCGCGATCAAATTCTTGGAACACTTAGCCAGTCGCGAAGCGCAACAAATTTTTGCTAGGGGTAATTACGAATACCCTGTGATTTCAAATGTGGCGATCGATCCAGTGGTTGCCAGTTTTGGTACATTCAAATCTGACCCTCTCAACCCTGATGTGTTTGGGAAAAATAACCCAGAAGCTTTAAAGATTGCCGATCGCGCCGGATGGAAATAGAGGCTTTTTGAACAAGAAGCTACTCTTTGTGATTCGGCGGTTTCAACCGCCGAATCCAACCAACTTTAATTTTTAATTTTACCATCCGGCATTATAGCGCCTTTCAGGTTTGCCCCTGTCAGGTTTGCCCCTGTCAAATCAGCACTATTTAAGTCAGTTTCACTTAAATCGGCATTACTAAGATTGGCATTATTCAGTTTTGCCCCTCGCAAAAAAGCCCCCTTAAGATTTGCATTACTCAAATCAGCATTTGTGAGATCGGCGGCAGATAAACCTGCTTTTTCCAGAGAAGCACCTTTTAAATTTGCACCTTTGAGATTGACGCTATCGAGTAAGGCTTCATTAAGTTTGACATTTTCTAGCGCTGCACCTTCCAACTTAGCACCATTGAGATTAGCGCTTGTTAAATCCAGGTTGCTTAACTTAGCGCCACTCAGATCGCATTCTGGACATTGCTTAGTTTTTTGCAATGTTTCGAGGGGGCTTGTCGCCTGTTTTTGGCATCCAAACGTGACAAAAACACTAAGTAGTAAGAAAGAGATTGTGCCAGTAGTGCGGGTAAACATTGCTAATTTTTTATTAATCATCTTGATTTTCAAAGGAATAATGTTAACTGTTAACTGTTGACTGTTAACTGTTGACTGTTAACTGTTGACTGTTAACTGTTGACTGTTAACTGTTGACTGTTAACTGTTAACTGTTAACTGTTAACTCTGTTGAAGAATTGCGCGATCGTGCAATTTTCCAACTTAATAAAATAACCGGTAACATCCCCACTAAAACAATTGCCAATGCTGGGCCAGAAGCTTCAGCCAAGCGCTCATCTGAGGCAAGTTGATAAGTTCGCACAGCCAAGGTATCAAAGTTAAACGGTCTAATAATTATAGTAGCAGGTAACTCTTTCATTACATCAACGAATACTAACATCATGGCAGTTAGTAGACCTCCCGTCATCATTGGTGTATGAACTGTAACTAAAGTTTGCATCGGGCTATAACCCAAACTTCTCGCCGCATCATCTAAATTGGGCTTAATTTTGCCCAAACTTGACTCCACCGCATTTAAAGAAACAGCAAGGAAGCGAACTATATAAGCAAATACCAAAGCTGCGATCGTACCACTTAACAACAAGCCTGTAGAAATTCCAAAGTTTTCACGCATCCAACTATCAAATAGATTGTCAATTTTTCCAATGGGAACCATAATCCCCACTGCAATCACAGAACCAGGTACAGCATAGCCCATTGCCGCAATGCGAGTTCCTAACTGCACTCCTAAATTAGGATATAACCGTAAACCATAAGCCATAATCAAGGCAATAACTACGGCTAAAATTGCTGTCAGGGTTGCCAAAATTAAACTATGACGGGCAAAAGTCCAAAAGCGTTCATCTAAAGTGAGTTGCCAATTAGCTAAGGTCAACTTTACTAAAAGACCCGCTGGCAATAAAAAACCAAAAAACAGCGGCATAAAACAAGCAATTACCGCTAAGATTTCCCTAATTCCTTTCAGTTGATAAGTTTGTAGTTGGCGATAGCGGCTGCTAGCTTGATAATATTTAGTCCGACTGCGAGACCAGCGTTCTAGCAAGATTAAACCGAGAACAAATAATAATAGCAGGGCAGCTAATTGATTGGCTGCAATTCGTTCTCCCATGCCAAACCAAGTCCGATAAATACCTGTGGTGAAGGTATCAACTCCAAAATACTGAACAGTGCCATAATCGTTGAGAGTTTCCATCAAAGCCAGTGCTAAACCTGCTACAATTGCGGGTCTTGCCATTGGTAAGGCAACTGTAATAAAACTCCGCCAAGGACTACAGCCCAGTATTCTACTAGCTTCTAGGGTACAAGTGGATTGCTCCAAAAATGCAACTCTTGTTAATAGGTAGACGTAGGGATATAAAACTAAGATTAGCATTAATATTGCTCCAGGGAGCGATCGCACGTTAGGAAACCAATAGTCTCCATAACTCCAGCCAAAAATATAACGCAAAGCAGTTTGAACTGGGCCGGAAAATTCTAAAAAGTCTGTATAGGTATAAGCTAGCACATAAGCTGGAGCCGCTAAGGGTAACAGTAATGCCCATTCAAATACGCGACTGGCCCGAAAGCGACACATTGTTACTAGCCACGCACATCCTACGCCAATCACGACAACACCAAAGCCTACACCGATCATTAACAATAAAGAGTTGACGATATAACGAGTTAAAACTGTATCGGTTAAATGTTGCCATGTATCTTTAGCTTCAAAAAAGATACTGGATAAGACACTGATGACTGGTATGGCGATCGGCAATGCTAAAGCGATAATCGCGATCGTCCACCCACTAGCGGATAAACCGCGTAAGGTCGATAGCCATTGGATTGTCCTGATTCCTGTTTGGTGTAGTGATTTTTGGGAATTTTTCATTGCTAGTAAAAAGTCTAGCTTGCTAGTTTATCAGTAGGTGTAAACATTTGTCAAGTCTTTATAAGAATTTATCTCACTAAGCTGGTATATTGTAGAATAGTAAATTGTTGATTATTTATAGCAATAATGGCTCGACCGATAATTCTGCATTTGGATGGTGTAACAAAACAGTATGCCCAAGCAGCATCACCTGCGGTGGCATCTGTCACCCTGACTTTACATCAGGGAGATATACTGGGGTTGTTGGGGCCATCGGGTTGTGGGAAAACAACTTTGCTGCGGTTAATTGCTGGTTTTGAACAGCTACAAGCAGGGACGATCGCTCTAGCAGGAAAAACTGTAGCCAGTGTTAATATGTCAGTCGCGCCGGAACAGCGAGACATTGGTATGGTGTTTCAAGACTATGCACTCTTCCCCCATTTGACGGTCGCGAAAAATGTAGCTTTTGGCTTAACGCATCAAGGAAAAGAGTCAAAGCATAATATTCAGAAAGGTGTCGCAGAAGCTTTAGCGTTGGTGGGATTAGAAGGATTGGAAAACCGTTATCCCCATGAATTATCGGGGGGTCAGCAACAGCGAGTGGCCCTGGCCCGTGCTTTAGCCCCTAGACCTGCGATTATTTTACTAGATGAACCGTTGAGTAATTTAGATGTACAAGTACGGTTAAGATTGCGTCAGGAAGTCCGCGAGATTCTCAAAGCAACGGGAACCTCTGGTGTATTTGTCACCCACGATCGCGAAGAAGCACTTTCGATTTCAGATTGGGTAGCGGTGATGCGTCAAGGTCAATTAGAACAGTTTGGCACTCCAGAGGAAGTTTATCAAGAACCAGCATCTCGATTTGTGGCTGAGTTTGTGACGCAAGCTAATTTTGTTTCTGCATCGCTGAAGCAGGATTTTTGGGAAACAGAAGTAGGTTGTTTTGCTGTTAAAGGAGATTCATTTGTAAAAGTTCCTTGCGATCTTTCTACTGAAGGAGAATTGATGATCCGGCAGGAAGACTTGAGTTTATACTTAGATGAAGATTCGGCTGTTGTGATTTGCGATCGCCAATTTTTAGGTAGAGAAAATCGTTATTGTTTAAAAACTCCGTCTGGCGAAAAGTTATATGCACTCACAACCACAGGAAATGTTTTTCCCATTGGTTCTAAAGTTCGGTTATCTTGTGGTGATAATTCTCCCTTAGCTTTCTTTGTCGGTAAGCCTAAGCCATAGCTAATTGCTAATTCCTAATAGACATCTCCCAAAAAGAATCTAAAACCGTTGCCCTATGTAGAAAAGGTTATTTGCAGCCACTCAACAGGAAGGTTAAATTTTTCCCCGACAGGTGAATGCGATCGCCCGCAACTCCTTCTCATTGATCGCCCTCTTTCCCTCTCCTCAAAAAATAGAGCCACCAGCAAGGCTCAAATCAGATCCGCATCGATCGCCAATATGCCACCAACCCCCTCAGCAACAAATTCCCCTCGCTATCCCACCAGTCTAACCATTGCTGAGTCTGATTTTGATAACTGCCTTCCCATAGGCCCAATTGTACTCCCATAAGTTCGATCGGCTAGTGAAGGAAACAATATTACAAAATAAAAGCCTTTCAGCCCCGGACTAAAGTCATCGGGATGAAAGGCTTTTGCACATTTTGACCAGCCTTCAATCTTGTTGGTTTGACAGATTTAAGCTAATTTTATTCAAATGAAAGTATGTTAATTTTCGGACTTCTGTCCTTGCGATTCTCGCACAGCAACTTCTGAATCCGGCTGATTCAGAGCCATTTCTAGAGATTTTGCAATCTCGACTGGCTCTGGAGTGCGCTTAGAAAATCCCCACACAAACATCAAGACGATACTGGAAATTAGCAGCCATTGCGGAGGAACTAAATCTGGATCAATTACTTTCACCAACAACCGCATTCCCACGAACCCAACTGTGATGTAACCAGCACTTTCTAGGTGAACGAATTCATCCAGCCAGCGGATGAACAACCCGGCCATGAATCGCAGGGCAATAATTCCAATAGTAGCGCCTGTTACGACGATAAAAGTGTTATCAGAAACAGCGATCGCAGTAGTAACGCTATCCAATGAAAACGCTAAATCCGTAAAAGCAATCATGGGAATTGCTTGCCACACAGTCGCAAATCTGGGCCCGTGATGTTCTCCTTCAGAGTCTGTCTCTGAAGTAAAATGTTGGAAAACAAGCCACAGCAGGTAAAGAGCACCCAGCAGCTCAAACTGCCAGTATTGGATCACCCAAGTAGCCGTTAAAATTAGGGCGATCCGCAGAACAAAAGCAATTATCAAACCCAAGTTGAGAGCTTTTTGCTGATCCTTGGCATCTTCCAAACCTTTAGAAATAGACGCCAGGGCGATCGCGTTGTCAGCCGAAAGTACAGCTTCCAAAGCCACCAAAACCAACAATAATAAAAAGCCGTCAACTCCAAAATTGGGTGAAGCGTCGAGAAATTGATCTAGCATTAACTATTTTGTGCACCTAAAAATGGCAAGGGTCGAGCGCAGCGCAAATTACCCGCTCTGTCTAACATTAGTGTCACCTTCACTTAAATCTTAACCTAACGCGGTAATTCTGTGGGAGGCGATCGTCCGAACAACGTCCGAAGCAAGCAGTCCCAGGAAACAAGGAAAAATTCTCCCCCTCCGACACTCACAAACTGCGCCACTGCGCCACTGCGCCACTAGGCCACTCCTCCCCGGACGCACCATTTGTGTTGCAAGTTGTAACAAATGATTCCCAAAAGTGCCAATTTGTCTCAAATTGGTGAAAGCTCGTGCCCGCGAAAAGGAGTTTTGCGAATATGTCTTTAACAGATACCCAAGTCTACGTAGCGCTCGTAATTGCTTTGATTCCCGGAATCTTGGCTTTCCGGCTGTCAACTGAACTGTACAAATAGTTTCCAGACACCAGTTGCGAACCGCAAAACGCCTGCCTGACCAGTTAAATCTCTCGCTTTACAGATACAGACAATTGCTGCTGCAGTGCAGTAGATTGTTTGTGTTCAGCAAGACGAGACTGCAAGGGCAGGCATTTTTATGGGGAAATTCCGTCTTCACGCGTCACCTTTGTCTCAACAATTTTGGGTGTCAGCACCCTGACAAACAGCGGCGAGTGTGCGTTAAGCTCAGAATTTGCTCTTTTGAACTCTAAAACGTCAGTCTCAGGTATTTGAAAAAAAATTATGCAAGCGATTCAACCCACCGTTACCCCACTGCGTCCTGTAAAAAACTCCCCTCGGGTTACTCCTCGTCGCAGCAGCAGCCGCCAGCGTTCCTACCCTCACCAAACCCTCGCGGCCGAAACAGGCGTCAAGTTGGCAGTCAACATGGTACTTTCAGTCTGTGCCACTTCTGCTTTGCTTCAGCTTTGGCCTCACTACCGGGCGGTGCAAGAAAAATTGCACGAAATCCAAGCTGAAGTCAATCTTACCCAAGGGCGAGTAAATCAGTCGCGATCGGACTTTAACCGCTACTTTGACCCTAGTCTGGCTAAAACTGTGATGCAAGAGCAAAGCAACCAAGCTGACCCGCAGCAGCGTCCGGTGATTTTGCAAGAAGCCGAGGTTCCCGACGCCGAGGAATCAGCCCCGCAACCTTAAGGGAACGGCTGTTTTGGGTTTTGATATCACGTCCGATGTGCATCATTCTTTTATGTCATTGCTTCGCACAGCGAACAATGACAGATGAATCTGTCGGACGTGATATCACTTTTGACTTAAAGAGTTTTTAGGATGATTCTTGTCTGTCCTGGGGAACGAAACGCAGAGACAGACAGACCTGCGTATTGTCACCTGTTGCAATCTCAAAACTTCAAACTCCGCCTTATACTGACTTTGCCAGCACGGTTTTTTCTTTAAGTAGTTGCAGTGCAGCTTGATATTGCAAGTCTGCTGCAGTGCCAATCTGATCGCGCGCGATGGGTTCCAAAGGCACTACGCGATCGGGCGCAATCCCCAGCTTGTTAATATCTTTATGGTTCGGTGTCTCGTACTTAGCAACAGTCACGGCTAACCCGGAACCGTCAGACAAATCAAACAGCGACTGAATCAGTCCTTTGCCAAAAGTCTTTTCTCCTACCAGTTGAGCTCTGCCGTTATCTTGCAGCGCACCCGCCAAAATTTCGCTAGCACTGGCAGTTCCCTTGTTAACCAAAACAATCAGTGCATCGTTAGTTAGGGCTTGTCCAGAGGCTTCAAAACTGCCGAGAATGCCTTGTCTGTTCACCGTGTAGACGATCGTCCCGGAATCGAGCCACAGGCGGGCAATTTCAATCCCCGCTTGCAACAGTCCGCCCGGGTTGTTCCGCAGGTCGAGAATGTAGGCGGCGGCTCCTTGTTTTTCCAAGCGGTCGATCGCGTGAGCGACTTCCTCAGTGGCGTTAGCGCTGAATTGACTCAGGCGAATGTAGCCCACCGGCAAATTTTCCGACCCCGACTGCAATTCGGCGTAAACCGGATTCAGAGCAATGCGATCGCGCAGTAGCTCAATTTCCTCAGCAACGTCCCTTCCTTCGCGCCCCAAGGTCAAGGTAACAGGAGTACCTATGCGGCCGCGCATTCGAGTTGCTGCCTCGTCTAGGCTCAATTCTGAGGTAGGAGTGCCATCAATTTTCAGAATGCGATCCAGGGGTTGGATGCCAGCTTTATCTGCCGGTGAGCCGGACAAAGGAGCCACCACTGTCAGGGTATTTGTCTGGGGGTCGATCGCAATTTGCAGCCCAACTCCCGTCAATTCTCCCGAAGTGTTGACCTGCAGGCTGCGGTACTGTTCGGGTTTCAGCAGTCGAGTGAACGGGTCGTCGAGATTCGCCAGCATCCCCTGAATCGCCGTGTAAGTCTGCTGTCTGTCGTTAAGCGGTTGCTTGACAGCTTTTTCGCGAATCGACCACCAGTTTTTAGAGTTGAAGCTGTCGTCCACATAAGAGCGATTGACAATTCGCCAAGCTTCGCTCAATAGCTGCTGTTCAGGAGTCAGCGCCGCCGCAGGCCCGGCCCAGGGGCATAGAACTAGGGCGACTTGGAGGAAAAGTACAATAGCAATCTGGAAAACTCGTCTGTGCATGATTTTTCTGTAAAAGATAGGCAAGTATTGCATCTCCTGTATTTTAAGTTTGTAAGCTTTTAAGCTGTTGGGCATTCAACTCTCCCCAAGGGATTCGGCATTCGTCAAACGTCCGCCGGGAACAAAAAATTAGTTAAATGTAACATTTAATCGCAAAATGAGTGAAGTTTTATCATAAATATTAAAATTTACGCCCCAGCGACCCGGTGGCAGGCTCGGACTTTGGTACTGAGCTCGGCTCTTGGCTGTATGCCAGCTTGGGGCGGATGTTGAGCTTGCAGAACATGGTATTTGAGACTCGGCAAAAGCTTCGCTCGCGTGAAATTTGCACAGCAATTATGTTACATTTTTTATCACAGTCTGGAATTCGATCGGGCAACGCCAGCGAGTAGGGACAAGCCACCGCTTAGTTTCCCAGGGCTTGCAGGCGATCGCACAATAGAGTTCCTTTCGTCAGCTCCAAATTTAAAAAATAGCCTCAGGCATTTGCTAGTAAAAGCAAGCTGCTCGGCGCGGGGCGACAAAAAACCTTGTGGCTGCTGCCCTGAACCTCAACCACAGCAATATTCTTTTAGGAATTCTGGCTCCATGTTTTCTAAACAAATCACCGACTCAAAAACCTACCAGTGGTTTGAGGAACGCCTGGAAATTCAGGCGCTCGCCGATGACATCACTACAAAGTATGTACCCCCGCACGTCAATATTTTCTACTGCTTGGGCGGAATTACTTTAGTTTGCTTTCTGATCCAGTTTGCCACCGGCTTCGCCATGACTTTCTATTACCGTCCCACGGTAGCAGAAGCTTTTTCTTCAGTGCAATACCTGATGAATGAAGTCAACTTCGGCTGGCTGATCCGCTCCATCCACCGCTGGTCTGCCAGCATGATGGTACTGATGATGATTTTGCACACCTTCCGGGTTTACCTGACCGGCGGCTTCAAAAAGCCCCGCGAGTTAACCTGGGTGACAGGAGTAATCTTGGCAGTCATCACTGTTTCTTTCGGCGTGACCGGCTATTCGCTGCCTTGGGATCAAATCGGTTACTGGGCAGTTAAAATCGTTTCCGGTGTCCCCGAAGCCATCCCGTTTGTCGGCTCTTTGATGGTTGAACTGCTGCGCGGCGGTGTCAGCGTCGGTCAAGGCACTTTGACTCGCTACTACAGCTTGCACACTTTTGTGTTGCCTTGGCTGATTGTAGTGTTCATGCTGGCTCACTTCTTGATGATTCGCAAGCAAGGTATCTCTGGCCCGTTGTAAGTTTTGAGTTGTGGGGGCGGTACTTTTTTTGCCCCCCCCGCTGAATTGTGAGTTGAAAATTCAGAATTCATCACTCATCAAAAAATTGGGCACGAAACCCCGTCCTTCTAGGACGGCTTTGTATTAGCATCTAGATGGTCACTGACCCACTGTCCGTCGATGGATTCAGACAGCTCGGGCGGGCGAAGTCCAGTTTGACTGGCGGCGCAGACAAATCGGTAGACCGGGAAAAGAGGATAGGGCAATGGCAAACATCCCTAGAATCAAAACAATACATAAGAATTCCTTTTGGGGTTTTCGACACATAAGAACCGCAGGGCTTGCGGGGATAGTCTGTGGAGCGAACGTAAGACCAATACTCCTTGAGGGTGGAGGCAGTTGCTTTCGAAGCAGAAACCTAAATTGTGAGGTTTAGGAATCACCGCACCTGATAGTCGGTGAGGATGTCAAGATATTTATTTACGGCCCATACTTCCTGCGATCGCACCGCTGATTCAGACTAACGAATACAGCGGAATCCCAGGCCCGGCTAAAACTAAAAGGAGAACACTCTTACTATGTCTATTCTCAAAAAACCAGATTTGAGCGATCCAGACCTCCGCGCTAAGCTCGCTAAGGGCATGGGTCACAACTATTACGGCGAACCAGCTTGGCCCAATGACTTGCTCTACGTTTTCCCTATAGTCATCATGGGAACGATTTCTCTGTGCGTCGGTTTGGCCGTACTAGACCCGGCTTTGGTTGGCGAACCTGCTAATCCTTTTGCTACTCCGCTGGAAATTCTGCCGGAATGGTATTTGTGGCCTGTGTTCCAACTCCTGCGCGTTTTGCCTAACAAATTGTTGGGTATTGCTTGCATGGCCGGTGTTCCCCTTGGTTTGATTTTGATTCCGTTCATCGAGAATGTTAACAAGTTCCAAAATCCGTTCCGTCGCCCTGTTGCTACTACTGTTTTCCTGTTGGGAACTGCGGTAACTCTGTGGTTGGGTATTGGTGCTATTTTCCCGATCGACAAATCTTTCACGCTGGGTCTTTTCTAAGATTTAAGCTTGCTTGATTTTGACGCCCGCGGGTTTCCTGTAAAGTGCTTTTGTACTGGTGGGAAACTTTAGCGGGCGTCATTTTATTTTAGATTTTAAATTTGAAATTTGAGATTTGGACTAAAGTGCGAAATTAGAGCCGATGATTCGGGAAAATATACGATGTTTAGGCTATGGTAGATAATTTATCAATTCCAGAAGATTATAATATTTTCCTGCGGGAACTGAAAGAACGCATCCGCAATGCTCAAGTACGGGCAGCAATTTCTGTTAACCGAGAATTAGTGTTGCTTTATTGGCAAATCGGACAGGACATTTTAAATCGACAACAGCAGCAAGGATGGGGAACTAAAGTTATAGACAATTTGGCTGCTGACTTGCAAAAAGCATTTCCAGAGATGAAGGGTTTCTCATCTCGCAATCTTAAATATATGAGGAGTTTTGCGGAAACTTACGCGGATGAGCAATTTGTGCAACAGGTTGTTGCACAAATTCCTTGGGGCCATAATCTCCGCATTTTGGATAGTGTGAAAGATGGCGTTGAGCGCGAGTGGTACATTCGCCAAACTATCGAGCAAGGATGGAGTCGAAATGTGTTAGTTCATCAGATAGAAAGTGGGCGGTATCGACGGCAAGGTAAAGCTGATACTAATTTCTCTCGCACTCTGCCAAGCCCGCAATCTGAACTGGCTCAACAGTTATTTAAAGACCCTTATAATTTTGAGTTTCTCAGTTTAGGGAAATCAGCCCAAGAGCGAGATTTAGAGAAGGCTTTGATCGAACGTATCCGCGATTTTTTGCTGGAATTGGGGGTAGGGTTTGCTTTTGTGGGGAGTCACTATCATCTAGAGGTTGAAGGGGAAGATTTTCATCTTGATTTATTGTTTTATCATTTACGTTTGCGTTGTTTTGTGATAATTGACTTGAAGGTGGAAGCGTTTAAGCCCGATTTTTCGGGAAAGATGAGTTTTTACGTTTCGGCTGTGGATGATTTACTGAAACACCGGGACGATATGCAGACTATTGGGATGATTTTATGTAAGAATAAAAAGCAGAAAATTGTCGAATATTCTTTGCGAGATATGAATAAGGCGATCGGAGTTTCTACTTATCAATTGCGGGAGGCTTTGCCGGAGAAGTTGCAAGAGAGTCTGCCTAGTATTTAACAGTTGGAAGCTGAGTTAGAAGCGGTGGATCTGGAAATTGAGGAGGAGATAGCCTAGGGTGCATCGTTTGGTATAAATCTTTCTGTGCACATCGAACATCTAGCAGCGACGCACCATACAAGGAGCAGGTTTCACCAACTTCCATTAAATTTTATTGCGAAGGCTAGACAACAGACCGAGAATATATGGCATAAGTCCTGGGTATTTTTTGTATAACTGCGGGAACTTCAGACATATAGAATAATAGCAACTGCCGCAGGTGCCAGCTATGTCCTCAGAGAAAGCATTAATTCTTGATTTTGCCAAGACAGAGGCGATGAAATCGATTCTACCGCATCCGGCCATTCTATCTAGTCACGGCGCAAATTGGGAGGGGATTCATGTCGAATATCACCGTCAGCCGCCAAACGAATCTCCCGAACACTCTCTCCAACAGCACAGCATTGGCATGATACTCTCTTCAGCTATCGGGGGAGTAGCACTGAACGGGAAACGCTACGGTAGCCAACCCTGCCAAAGTGGAGAGATGTTCATCGCTGCTGCTGGTACTGATTTTCAGTCATACACAGTTGAAGAACAGGAATTTATGGCGATCGCCTTTGAACCTACCGACTTCGACAATACAGTTGCCGAATCAACCAATTCCAACCTCATTGAAATTATACCGCACTGGAAAATCAGCGATCCGTTGATTCTCGGCATTGGCTGGGCCCTCAAAACCGAACTCGAATCAGGTGGATTAAACGGTACTCTCTATGTCGATGCACTGAAAAACGCCCTTTCACTTCATGTGTTGCACCACTATTGTGCACAAAAACCCAAGCTACAAGATTTTGAAGGCGGTCTCGATCCTAGCAAATTGCAGATAGTTATTGACTACATCAATGACTATCTCAACCGAGACTTGCACTTAGGCGAACTTGCTAATCTAGTCCAGATGAGTCCTTATTATTTCACTCGTTTGTTCAAACAATCTACTGGAATTACGCCGCATCAGTACGTGACAAAATGCCGGATTGATCAAGCCAAATTGTTGTTAAAACAGCCAGAGTTTTCTATAGCATATATCTCGCAGCAAGTCGGGTTTCACGACCAAAGTCACTTTAGTAAAACCTTCGGCAAAATCGTCGGTTTGACTCCTAAGAAGTATCGCGATCAATTCTAATAGTCTTGGACGCATCAAGCCCCAAGAAACCGGGTTTTTTACCGAATCGGTGGGATGCAACCAAGAATTATCGTCAAAAACCCGGTTTCTGACCACTCCTGACGCATCAAGCCCCAAGAAACCGGGTTTTTTACCGAATCGGTGGGATGCAACCAAGAATTATCGTCAAAAACCCGGTTTCTGACCACTCGTGCGTAAGTCCTAACTAAGTTACAAATATTCATAAATATGGGATAATTTTCGCAAGAAATTCATATTTTGCGCCAGTTTTCCGCAAGAATTTACAATACAGCAGAGGTGTGTTTCTCTAGACTGTGCACAAGTCTAAAAATAATCTGTTTGTAATCAGGAATGCGAGTCCTTGCTGGTTAGTTGGGTAATAAGTATAGTCCTGAATGGAAACTTTTTAAAGTTTAGTAACATATCTTATAAATGAAGCAGGGATATCAGCTATGAACGCTCAAAATCAACAATCATCTTACGGTCAAATTCCCTTAAGTTTTATTGCAAATAATGGACAAACCGATCCATCTGTGAAATTCCAGGTAAAAGGCGCAGGTCACAGCATCTTTTTCAGTCCCAACGAAATCTCCTTCACTGCTTTCTCTACACCAACTGAACCGGGAAATCCAGCAACAGCAACTTCTGCGACTGTCCGCAGCAGCTTAGCAAACAGCAACCGCAATCCCACAATTTCCGGCTTGCAACAATTGCCGGGAGTTGCCAACTTTCTCTTAGGCGAAGATTCGAGTCAATGGCACACTAACGTCCCCACATTTAACGGCGTAGTTTATCAAAACGTATATCAAGGAATTGACCGCGTTTTCAAAGGAACAGAAGGACAACTTAAAAGCGAGTTTTTGGTTGCACCTTTGGCAGATCCGAGTCAAATTCGGATGAACTATAATGGAGTTAGCGATATCCGGTTGCGTGACGACGGAGCACTGATATTAGAAACACCGCTGGGCGAATTAATTGATAATGCACCGATAGTTTATCAGGACATCAACGGCACGCGGGTGAATGTTCCCGCTGCTTATAATTTATTAGGAAACGGTCAAGTTGGCTTTACTTTAGGAGATTTTGACCGCACTCAACCCCTCGTAATCGACCCGGTTTTAGCTTACTCGACTTACTTAGGCGGCAGCGGAAGTGAGGGTGCCAACCGCCTCGCGGTAGATAGCACTGGTGCGGCTTACATTATTGGCTCTACTAATAACAATTTTATTACTACTCCTGGTGCTTTTCAAACTACACCAGCGGGTCAAGCTGATTTCTTAGTTACCAAAATTAACCCCGAAGGAACTGCCTTAGTTTACTCTACTTATATTGGCGGTGCTGGCAATGAATATGGTTTGGGGATTGCGGTAGACAGTCAAGGTAATGCTTATTTAACCGGACAAGTCGATCCGGGATTCCCGACTACACCAGGTTCTTTTCAACCTACAGCACCTAATTACACTGCTGCGGTAACAAAACTCAATGCAGCGGGCAATGCGTTAGTTTATTCTACCTTTTTAGGCACGAGCAGCAGCGGCGCCCTAGGCAACGGCATTGCGGTAGATAGTAGCGGCAATGCTTATGTTACCGGGCTGACAGGCGACGGTTTCCCCACAACTCCCGGTGCATCACAGCCTACATCCGGGGGCGACATTGATGCGTTTATTACTAAAGTTAATCCAACTGGCAGTGCTTTAGTTTATTCTACCTACTTGGGCGGTAGCGCTCGCGAAGATGCTCAAGCTATTGCCATAGATAATAATGGTAATGCCTACATTACCGGCCTTACTTATTCGACGGACTTGCCGGGGGTTGATCTAGGCTTTCAAAATGCACTTCTCGGTCAGTATGATGGTTTTGTCGGTAAATTTGACGCGAATGGTGCGCGCGCTTATTCCACTTATTTAGGTGGCAGTGGCGACGATAAAGGTGCTGATATCGCTGTAGATAGTTCTGGAAATGCCTATGTTGTGGGAATTACAACTTCAACTGATTTCCCAACTAAAAATGCAATTCAAGCGGCTAATGCAGGTAGTGCTAATGATGCTTTTATAATCGAGTTAGGCTCTCTAGGTTACACTGCGATTTATTCAACTTATTTGGGCGGCAGCGGAGAGGACAACGGGCATCGCATTACTCTAGACAGTGCGGGTAATGTTTATGTTACCGGGGATACGACTTCAACTAATTTTCCGACTAAAAATGCTATTCAAAGTGTCAGTGGCGGTGGCAAAGATGCTTTTGTCACGAAAATCAATTCATCGGGTTCTGCTTTAGTTGATTCTACTTATCTTGGCGGCAGCGGCGACGACTACGGTAATGGTATTGCGGTAGATAATTCTGGTGCAGTTTATGTGGCGGGAGGTACTAATTCTACTAATTTGCCAACAGCAAATCCTTTGCAAGTGGCGAATGGGGGAGGTGACTCTGATGCTTTTATTACTAAACTAATTCCTGGGGGGCCGCAGGTAAAGATTATTGAGTCTGTCGGCAGCACTAATGTTGCTGAAAGCGGCACGACGGATACTTATACTGTTGTGCTGACTAATCAGCCTACTGCAAATGTGGCGATCGCACTCAACACCGGCACAGAAATTAAGCCGATTGCTGGCATTAGTTTCACTCCAACTAATTGGTTTTTACCGCAAACGGTTACAGTCAGTGCAGTTGATGATGCCGTCGCAGAAACTTCGCCACAGACTGGCCCGATCGCCCATACTGCTATCAGTACCGATGCTAATTATAATGGGGCGACTGCAAGTTTTACGGTTAACGGCACTGCCGGAAATACTGTCAATGCTAACATCACTGATAACGACACCGCAGGCGTTACTATTACTCCTGCTACTACGACTGCGACAGAAGGCGGTGCAAATGGCAGTTATAGCGTTACATTAAATACTCCACCGATCGCACCTGTGACGATTAACGTGGCTACAGGCAGTCAAATTCAACCGATCGCTGCACTGAATTTTACTGCAACTAATTGGAATGTCGCTCAAACTGTGGCGGTGGCTGCTGTTGACGACAATTTAGTTGAAGGAAATCATGCGGGGGCGATCGCCCATACTGCTACCAGTACCGATGTTAAGTATAATGGCGTCACAATTGGCGGTGTCAATGTCGCCATTACCGATAACGATACTGCGGGTTTCAGCGTTGCACCTACCAACATCACTGCTACAGAAGGCGGTGCAACTGGCAGTTACAAAATCCAACTCACTGCCCAACCGACGGCACCAGTTACTATTAGCTTTAATACTGGCAGTCAAATTAGCCCGATCGCCACACCGATTACTTTTGACAGCACTAATTGGAATGTTGCGAAAACTGTGACTGTGACTGCGATCGATGACAATCTAGCACAAGGAACCCACAGCGGCACGATCGCTCACACAGCTACCAGTACCGACGCCAATTATAACGCCAAAGCGATTCCCGATGTGACGGCATCGATTACTGATAACGATAGCCCCGGTGTTTCTATCGTGCAATCGGCAGGAAGTACAAATATTGCTGAAGGCGGTGCAACGGCTACCTATGGCGTGCTTTTGACTAGCGCACCTACTGCAAACGTGACGATTAATTTTGACGCGGGTACTCAAATTAGTACGATCGCACCTATCACTTTTACACCGACTAATTGGAATGTTGCTCAAAATGTGACTGTTAGTGCGATCGACAATAGCATAAACGAAGACACGCACAGCGGCACGATTACTCACACATCTGTAAGTACAGATACCAAGTATAACAATCGGACAATTTCTCCCGTGACAGCCACGATTGCTGACAACGATACCGCAGGCGTGAGTGTTTCACCTGCGAGTACAACTGCTACAGAAGGCGGTGTCACAGGCAGTTATACACTCAAGCTAAATTCGCAACCGACGGCACCGGTTACTCTCAGCTTTGAGGCGGAGAGTCAAATAAGTGCGATCGCCTCTGTTAGCTTCGACTCTACTAACTGGAATGTGGCGAAGTCAGTCACAGTCACGGCTACAGATGATGCGGTTGTCGAAGGAAATCATGCGGGCAGTATTTCTCATAGCGCTGCGAGTGCTGATAGCAAGTATAGTGCGATCGCAATTGGGGGTGTCAATGTCGCCATTACCGATAACGACACTGCGCCAACGCCAACACCTGTTACCCCAACGCCAACACCTGTTACCCCAACGCCAACGCCTGTTACCCCAACGCCAACGCCTGTTACCCCAACGCCAACGCCTGTTACCCCAACGCCAACGCCAACACCTGTTACCCCAACGCCAACACCTGTTACCCCAACGCCAACGCCTGTTACCCCAACGCCAACACCTGTTACCCCAACGCCAACACCTGTTACCCCAACGCCAACACCTGTTACCCCAACGCCAACACCTGTAGGCATTACCGATAACAAAACCCTATGGTGCGGTTTGGAAAAAGGATTAGACAAACTGGAAAACATTGTTAACGAACAACTCAATGTGTTCAAATTGCCAATTTTAGGGCGACTCAGCGGTATTTCTCCTAATTTTATTAGCGATTTCAAAAATAGTCTAGTCAATACGGTTAAAAATGCAACTGATTTCACACCTAGTCAGCTAGAAAATAGCATTCAGGAGGTTGTTGGTTCGGCATTCGATGTTAAAGTCGAGAGTAGTTCAAATCCCAATGACACTAACTTAGTCATTAAAATCGGCAAAAAATATCAGCTAGATAATATTAACTTTTCTGAAGATTTAGGGCTGCCAGCACTAGGCTTAAAAGTCAAAAAAACTCCGAAGCCTGGGAGTCAAATTTTCGCTGCACCGACTGGAAATCTATCTCGTTTTGCCAATTTATCCAATGAGATAGAAGCATCAAATATCAATTCCACTATCAGCGATTCAGACACATTAGCACCTGTTATAGATAGTGGTAATGTATCTCGGTTTAGTTCGAGCGTTCCTTCTCAAGCAGCGATTTCACCAGTTGCTTCTAAATTCTTAAATCTACCTGAGCAATTACCTAACTTTGACTATGAGTTATCTATTGGTGTCGGTTACAACAAAGATTTTGGCTGCTACATCGATACTGACAATACCAAATTAAACGCTAACTTTAAGTTAGCACTTCCTGAGAAATTCAAAGCTCAAGCTAACCTCGCTTTTTTACAAGCTGAATTTACCGACGATCCAGAAAATCCAACTCAACTCGATGCCAACTTTGAAGTCAAGTTGAATGACTTAGATAATCTGGGCGGGACTGATGATGGCAATCGTTTAACTTTGCCTGAGTTAGACGGCAGTTATCAGTTAGAAGACTTATTTCAATCTAGCTTAACCAGTAATGCCAATCTCGGTTTGCACGGCAAAACTAGCATCGACGGTGATGCTGCTTTTCCATCTTTTGACTTTGATTTAGCAGTCAATTGGCCGCTGATTAATTATAGAAACGGTCAATTAAAGAATTCGCCGTCGTCTTCAAATTCATCGAGTCTATCAAATTTCAATTCATCACTTTCATCTACTGCTAACTTTTCAACGTTTTCAGGGTTAAATCAATCGCTAGGTTCCTCAAACTCAAACACAGGCGCGAGTTCAAATTTATCTTCATTCTTGCCATCAAATAATCAGGGAAATATAGCTTCCCCAACCACCGACAATCCCTTTGCTGGATTGCCTAACCCGAAAGTCGAATTTAACAACCTCAAACTCGACTTGGGAACCTTTATTACTAACTTGGCAAAACCAATACTCACCACTGTTTCTGATATTATTGACCCTTTTAGACCCATTATCGATTTCCTAAATACAGACACTAAGTTACTGTCAGAACTTGGTGTGGCTGATTCCTTTGATAACAATCGAGATGGCCAAGTTTCGATCTTGGAACTGGCAACTAAATTCTCGAATGGTAATGTTGCCACTGACTTCTTAAATGCAGTTATCAAAATCGACGAAATCTCGCAATTGGCAAATAGCCTGTCAAACTCTTCAGGAAATATTGCCATCGATTTAGGTTCCTACAGTTTAGGGGATATTAATGTTACAAAACCCAATTCTAGCCTCAAAAACAAAACACCGATACTGAAAAACTCAGTGTCCGATATTTCTCAACAAATTAATTCTAAAACAGGCGGAAATAAAAAAGATTTTGTCAATAAATTCAAGAGCGTTCCGGGCATAGACTTGCCAATTTTAACCAAGCCAGAAACAGCCATTCAACTTCTTTTAGGAAAACCAGATGTTGTCCTTTTCACTTACGATATGCCTGAACTGGGATTAGACTTCAATTTTAGGAAAGAGTTTCCTATATTTGGGCCGATATCAGGGTTACTTGAAGCCAACTTTAATGCGTCAGCACATCTCGCATTTGGCTACGATACTTACGGATTAAAAGAATGGAAAGACGATGAGTTCGATGCGTCATCAGCCTACAAAGTTTTAGATGGTTTTTACGTGAGCGACCGCGCAAATCCAGACGGTACTGGTGCGGATGTTGATGAACTTAAAATCAATGCTGCTATTAAAGCAGGTGTCGGAGTAAATGCAGTAGTTGCCAGCCTTTATGGAACGGCTGGAATAGAAGGAAGCATAGGCATTGATTTAGTAGATATTGGAGAAAACAACGGCACAAGCGACGGTAAAATCCGAGGTTCTGAAATTGGCTCCCGCATTAGCAAACCCTGGGAACTTTTTGATATATCAGGTCAAGTTAATGCTTTTTTAGGGCTGGAGTTTCAAACTATAGTTCCTTGGGAATTTTGGGAAGGAAAACAAACAGTTTGGAAAAAAGATTTTGCCACATTTGAGTTAGCAAAATTTGGCACTGGAGAAAGTTCAAGAAAGAGCGGTAGCGGTGTTAACAGTTACCTGACTGGAGCAAAAGTTTTCTTTGATGCTAACTTTAACGGCATCCCAGATGAAAAAGAACCTTTCACAATTTCTAACGTCGATGGCAGTTTTAACTTAGATGTCTCTCTCCCAGAATTTGACAAAAATAACAGCGGCGAACTCGAACCGGATGAAGGCAGACTTGTCGTTACTGACGGCATCAATACGGCGACTTATTTACCGCAGCAAACGCCACTAACTGCAACACCAGATGCTACGGTGGTTACTCCTTTAACCACTTTGATGGAGAAGTTGGTTGCACAAGGTATTAATCTTAATGAAGCAGAGACTAAAGTTAAAGCAGCATTTGGAGTATCGCCAGCAATTGACTTGACTAGCTACGATCCGCTACAAGCAATTACCCAAAATGACTCTAACGGTTTGGCTGTTTATGCAGTGCATATTCAGGTACAAAATGCAATTGTTTTGACAACGAATCTGATTAGCGGTGGTTCCAATATTGCTAAAACTGAAATTGCCGATCGCCTAATTTCTACCATTGCTAACCAAATTCAATCCGGCGCTCTCGATTTAACCAATCCCGCCCAGTTACAAACCGTCATTCAGTCAGCCGCCACTCAACTGCAAGCACAGACAGCATCTAATCTTGCACCGGAAGTTGCTAAAATTATCGCAGAAGGGAATCAGCGGGTATGGGCGATCGCCTCCAGCAACCTCCCATTAGCAGACGCAGCAACTAAAATTGCCAAGGTACAACAAGTAGAACAAGGTGAAGTTGCCAAAGACTTGCAGCAAGTCGCGATCGGCAGCAAAACAATTCAAGAGGTGATCGCCGAAAATACAGGCACATCCTTAGACGCACAAATTCAATCAGCAACCGTCAATAACCCAACAATTCGCCAGAGTGTAAACAGTGACTCCACTCCGGCCCAACCTTCACCCGACAGCGGCATAGAATTAGTCAACAATTCCCCGAATCAAAAAATCGGTACTGATGGCGACGATACTCTAGGCGGCGACAGCAGCGACGATGTTTTCAGCGGCAAAAAAGGGAATGATTTGATATTTGGTTTTAACGGCAATGACTGGATTAATGGCAATCAAGGCAATGACTTAATCAATGGCGGTTTTGGCGACGATACCCTTTACGGTGGCAAGGGAATTGATACTATCACCGGTAGCGACGGTGGCGATATCATCTTTGGCAATCTAGGTGATGATATCCTAGAGGGTAGCACTGGCAATGATACTGTACGTGGCGGGAAAGGTAACGATCTGTTAATTGGCGGTGATGGCGACGACTTCCTCAGCGGTGAAATGGGAGATGATACTTTACTGGGAGGCATCGGGAGCGATCGCTTCTTACTATCTATTGATGCGGGCATCGATACTGTTGCCGATTTTGAAGATGGCAAAGATTTGCTAACACTCGCCAGTGGCGTTACTTTTTCGCAATTGGCAATTACTGAAAGTAATGGCATAACTCAGATTAGTTTGGCCTCAACCGGAAAAGTTTTTGCTTCTCTAACTGGAGTGTCTTCGAGTCTGATTGGTGTCGCCGATTTTGCCTCAATCTAATAGCAAGTAGTCGCAGATAACCACGGTTATCTGCGACTCTCAGAAATTGGCGCTAATACTTAAAAACTAGAGAGTATATATACTTACCAGCAATCGTGATAAATTACAGTCAATCTCCGGAACCAGGTTAGACTTGGACGCAAACATATTCAGTAGAATTAATCTATATTGCCACGACGTTCACCAATAAACATGGCTATAGTTATACTTACTGATTTTCGCATTTCTGGGGGTATTGAATCCTACTCAATAAGGACTCAATACCCTCTTGCTGCTAAAGGCGAAGCGTGTTATAGCCAGAGGATTTCGGAGGAATTATCATGAACCTAAATTTAGATACTATTTTCTCACCGCTGATGAACCCCGCCCTGAATGAGTTTCAGGCTTGGGCTTTGCAAAACCCAGAGGAGGGGCTCAGCAAAACGATGCTGCCCGCGATCGCCCTAATTGAGGGTTTAATTGCCAACGAACCCACCTATTTGCAAATAAAACGGCTGGCTTTCGGGGCTAATTTTTGCTGTGCGGGACAAGTAGTGATGGGAGAGTTTGCAACACTCGAACAAGCACTCACATCGCCCCAGGCGCGCGGATGGAGGCTGGGTACTTCTGTGCTCGATCCGGATCTCTCCCCCAACCAAGATGTGGGCGGTAGGAACCTGTTTTTGCTGTCTTTGTCCGATCGCGAACCAGACGGTAGCAGCAACCACGCAGCCTTCCGAAGCTGTATGCAGAAGTATCTCTTCAACAGTGCGACAACCACTCGCCAAGGAGACGAAATCAGCAGACGGTTACTCGATCGCCTAGCATCAGATTATACCGAGATGCCGCACGGTGCGGGGGGAGCATTTTTTACCGATGTCAGGCGCGGTTGGATGGGATTTTTAGTCCCATACTTGCACTACGTAATTTTTGGGATTAACCCAGATGACAAGCCTGCGATCGAACTTCTCACCGATTTACACTACATCCGCCAAAGCCCCACGCACTACTTCGCCGTCGCCGGCAGCCTGCTGCAAAGCCTGAACCTGTTTGGACATGGGGATTTGTCTGCTCTCATCGAGCGCGCGGCGACGATTTACGAAAATTCTCCCGCTTTAGCAGACTTCGAGGAGATCTCGGAAAACAACGGGATGACTCGGCGGGAATTGGCGAAGCTGATGACAGCGATTATGGGGATAGCGGGACTGCAAGGCCCCCTGCACCTAGGTTACACGGCTATGGGATACCGCCCTCTTCCCGCGTATAAAGGAACACATACGGCCGAAATTAATCCGACTGAGTTTTGGGACGCTCTCGATTTGGACGATCGCCAGTCGATCAAGCTTTTCCTCCTGGAATGTGCGCGCCTCTGGGCTCCCGTCAGCGCCACGCACCGAGTCGCCACAGAGCCATTTACCGCCACGCTAGGGGGCAAAGAACGCACTTTCCCTGCCGGCACCAAGGTACTGATACCGCTCAGTCTAGGGCTGCTTGACGGGAGTTTCTGGGGATCTACAGTGTACGAATTCAACGCTAACCGCGAGAATTTGTGCCCTTATCATATGGGTTTTCATGCGGTGGGCGATCGCAGCGCGGGACGGATTTGCCCCGCTAAAGACGTTGCAATGAATATGCTGGTGGATGTGGTGAGTACAGTTGGTAAAGTTCGGCGATCGTCGCAACCTAATTTGCAGGGATAATTAATCCAAAAGTGCGATCGCATAAGACAGACAGCGGTTTCAACCGATCCTACACAAACTTTCGTCCGCTCCCAGCGGACTAAGAAATAAAGGGGGTATCTAACAGGACACGAAATCACACTTATTTTCGAAGTTAAATAATACCATGTTAATCGAAACAAAGAAACTAAAAGACATCGCAACTTGGATGAAACCAGAGCATCCCCCCGAATTCCCCGAAGCCCTCCAAGGTATCTTCTTTATGGACGGGAATATTTTGCCAGACTATTGTCTGACGATGTACAATTCAGAATGGAATGCTAACCAACGAACGTTATTGCTGCGGATTTATAATCCAGTTGTCTGGACATTTCATTCATCAATGGCGGGACGGATGTTACTTTATGCCGTCAAATTTTCTCGCTTCAGCTACTTGTTCCGCTTCTCGGATGCAGCTTTGCAGCACGGGCACATCACACCAATCGTGTTTGGATTGTCTGTACCACCGTGGCTGATGGATTTTTTGATCGATCGAGATCCGAACACTCCGAATGGGGATATTTGGGATCGCAGAAACTCGTTTTTTGGCAGAGCTCCTGAAAAAGGCTATACACTCCGCAGAGTTGTAAACAAAGATGGAAACCCCACATCAGCGTTTCCAGATTTTTTGTCGAAAGTTGGCAGTGATTGTTTAATCATTGCTCAAGAGTGAAAAGATTTAGGTTTAGGAAAACTACAAAACCCGCTTAATTCGGCGGGTTTTTGCGATCGAAGCGGCGGGATTTGAATCGGCGACCTCTACTATGCCAAGTTTGATATGATAGCCTATAAAGGCTATGCAGTAAGCTCTCCCAGGCTCTTGTCAATTATTGATATCAATACTTTGGATAGTGTTTGATTGCCAACCTTAAAATAAGGGTTTCAGGGCGATTGCGCCATCGAGATCCGAACGAAAAATCAAGGGTTTCAGACTCCTGTTTAAAAACTGTCCGGACTATTGATCCTTTACAGTGTAAAGCGGGAAACTAGAATGGGATATCACGAGTTCCCTGTAAAGTGCGATCGCCCTCTCATCATGCAATATTGAGGGTAGGAAGTCTATCCGAAGCCACTTATCAGCCTAACAAAAAATCAGGGTTTCATAAGGATCTAAGTCAGTCTACACAAGCTCAGGACATCGCATTTATCTAGGTCAGTGTTTACAGGTTTGTAGTTTCTATTTGCTGAAGCTACTGCGTTCCCACTTGATTCAGGTAAATGAAAATAAACATTCTCAAAATAGCTGGTTCTTTGGAAGGACTTTTGCCGCGATTCAGCACAGGTTGGGAATTAAACTCCCTAGGTATTCACTTGGAAGGAATTTGTCATGACTAAACTTTCGGAAATCGACTCTGATCAAGTTGAGCAATTACTAAAACGCATCGAACAACTTGAAGCTAAGCTCTGCCTCAAAGCTGGCTCAGGTAGCGCAGAATATGGCAAGGAAGCACAACATTTTTGTGCTATGCCAAAGGTTCCTCCACGCATCTTCGATCCGAGCGTGTCGCCGGAGCGTGTTCGTCTAATACAGTTAATCCAGAAGAAGTGGGTTAACGGTACAAAATTACGTTATTACTTTTTTGAGAGTGGCCCAAATTCAGGCCCGAATGAGCAGAAGGAGATTGTCCGCCAAGGGTTTGAGGTGTGGAAAAAGGTAGGGATTGGTATCAAGTTTGAGGAGGTTCGGAACATCAGCGAGGCAGAGATAAGAATCGGCTTTGTGCAAGGGGATGGAGCTTTCTCATATATTGGCCGCGATGCGCTCGATATTCCTAAGCAAGGCGAGCGAACCATGAACTTTGGCTGGGATCTTCGGCAAGATCCCCGTGGGGTAGATGTCCCTGTTCACGAGATCGGCCACGCCTTAGGTTTCCCTCACGAACACCAAAACCCGTTTGCTGGTATGGTATGGGACGAAGAAGCCGTTTATAAATATTTTGGTGCTCCTCCTAACAATTGGGACCGAGAGACAACTTTTTATAATGTGCTCCAAAAGCTTGAAGTAGGAGAAGTTGAGGGGTCACAGTGGGACCCCAACTCAATCATGCACTACGCTTTTGCAGCGGGACTGATTGAGAAACCTGTGGATTACCACAAAGGATTAAAGCCGGCTGGCGGACTTTCTGAGCACGATGTGTCGCAGGTACGATTATTTTATCCCCCGCTTGATGACTCGAATTATACAGAACTTAAACCGTTCCATTCGGAGATTCTGTCCCTCGCGCCTGCTGAACAGAAAAACTTTGCGATCAACCCCTCTGCTACCCGAAGCTATACAATTGGGACTTTCGGACAAGCAGATACAGTCATGGTTCTGTTCGAGGATCAGAGTGGTGATTTGAAGTATGTTGCTGGTGACGACGACAGTGGCACAGACTTGAATTCACAAATCAATGTTCGGCTTTATAAAGGTCGGCGGTATGTGCTGAGAATCCGCTTATACTCTAACTTGGCTGCAGGCGAAGCCTCAGTGATGCTTTGGTGATGGCGGCCGCAAAAGTTTAGAGAGAAAAGCGATTTCTCAAAGTAGTGCATGGCAACCCGTAGGGTATATGGGGCAAGCTATTTTGTCTTTTTTCTCCCAATAGAAAGCGGGTAATTTGCTCATCAAGCAGCAGGCTGTGCGCGAGGAAGACGGGTTTAGGCTGATTGGGGTCTGAAACGAGGTACAGCAGGTTGTGGTGACTTAGGGGGGCAGAGAGCCTCCTGTCTCCTGCCTCAAAACTCCAATTTCTAGCTTGGTTGCTTTCATTGAGATACTTCCCAGGTAGGACACGGCGCTGTGCAACCGAAAACGATATTACTTCTGGCTCATCAGAGTTTATTTGCCATGATTATACAGCGTATTCCAGGTTCATAAAGTAGTAGGGAAAAGGCAATGCCTTTTCCCTACGGGGATTCAGGGATCAGGGGTGTACTTCACAAACAAGGTGGAATCTGCTGTAAAATGTTTGGTTTCACCCTTTTTTATTTGCCAACAGTCTCTTAATCCATCGTCCCTACAATATTCTCACCTAATCGCGCTACAGGAGAGTAAAATCCGTAGCAGTAATCAGGCTTGCGGGCACATTGCTCAGAGTCGCTAAGAGTTGACCCGAACCGGTAACTCGGATCAGAGTAGAACTATTCTCCGCAACAACGCTCAGTTGCGAGAAATTCAGACCACCCATTAAGCCGATCGAATCGAGGCCGTATTGAAAGTCTAAAATAGTCTCGCTGCCGAGGTCAATACCCAACATAAATCGATCGTTCCCAGTACCTCCAATCAGAGTATCATTCCCCTCATCTCCAAACAAGAAATCATCCCCAGCACCGCCGAGCAAACTATCCTCATCCTTGCCGCCGTAAAGAGTATCATTCCCAGCATCGCCATTGACGGTATCCTGACCTTCATTGCCAAACAGCAAATCGTTACCCAAACCGCCGCAGATTTGGTCTTGTCCGCCAGCAGAACCAATGGGAAGAGGGCTGCCAATATCTCCGTACACAGTATCTTCCCCGTCGCCACAGCAGATAGTATCGTTCCCTTCATCGCCAAACAGCAGGTTGTTACCCGATTCGCCCAGAACTACGTCATCGCCCTTACCTGCCCGCACGGTATCATTACCGTCACCACCTGCGATCGTATCTTGATTTTCTTCCCCGCTGAGGAAATCATTGCCCGCCAAACCAAACAGCAAATCGTTGCCGGTCAAATCCGAGTCCAAAGGGTTAAGAGTTCCCCCGTAGATAGTATCATCGCCCTCATCGCCAATTAAAGTATCACTCCCCTTGTCTCCGAAAATGATGTCATCATCTTTGCCACCGTAAACAACATCGTCGTTTTCGCCCGCAAAGATTAAATCATCTCCAGCAACACCGTTGATGTAATCATTATCCTCGTTGCCAAATAGCAAGTCCCTGTCTATATTTGGGCCGACAGGGAAATCGCTGTTAAGTCCCCCATAAATATTGTCATTTCCCCGCAATCCAGCCAACAAATCAGATCCGTCAAAACCGTTAATTTCCTCACCGTTACTGCTGCCGAGAATAGTATCGTTACCGTTGGTACCATCGAAGCTATTGCTAACAGAATTCGGGCCGCGAACGCTGGCAATATTTGGCAAAACAATTTCCGCACAAATGCAGTCAGCATCTTGTCCTGCTTGCGGAGGCGGTGTTGGTGGTTGGGCGAAAAAATTGCCAAAGTTAATATCGCTAACATTCGTGCCGCTGACAGCAATAATATCAGCCGGATTAGCAGTAGTTCGCGTCCAACCCGGTTGATTGACTTCGCGAACTCGATAAGTTCCCGGGCCTAAATTAGTAAAACTGTAGCCACCTAAACTATCAGTCGCAGTGTTAACTTCTCCACCGTTCAAAGAATCGTCGCCGTTAGCATCAAGGAAGACTTGCCAGTTCGGCAACAGCGGTTCTTGAGCATCCAAAACCCCATTGTTGTTGAGGTCATTAAACTTGCTGCCGGAGATGCTAATATTTTGGAAATTGCCGAAGTTAATTCCACTGCGACTGTCACCGCTACCCAGATTAACCGTAGCCGGATTAGCAGTAGTTTGCGTCCAGCCAGTCTGCTGCACTTCCCGCACATTGTAAGGAGTATTGGAGTTGAGGTTGGTGAAGCTGTAATTGCCAGAAGCCTCAGTGGTAAGAGCAGTTTCGCCCGAATCTAAAGAGTTGTTTGCGTTAGCATCGAGGAAAATTTGCCATCCCGAAAGACCCGTTTCCCCCTCATCCTGAGTACCGTTACCGTTGGCATCGTTGAATTTAAGACCGCTGATGCTGCCTTGCTGCACGGGAGTCGGAGTCAAAATCGGAGTTGGAGACGGAGTTGGAGCGGGAGTCGGAGTTGGAGTCGGAGTCGGAGTCGGAGTCGGAGTCGGAGTCGGAGTCGGTATCGCTTGGTTGCCGAAATTAACTGTAGCAGGAGTAGTTTGTCCTGCTGCCAAAGTAACTGGGGGCGGGTTGGGAGTAGTTTGTTGAGTTCCAGTCGGTACAACTTCCCGAACGTTGTAAGTGCCTGCTGACAAGCTGGGGAAAGTAAAGCCGCCGTTAGCATCCGTAGTTACCGAAGTTTCTCCTGTACCGAGAATGCCGTCGTTGTTGGTGTCGAGGAAAACAGTCACTCCGGCAACACCAAGTTCTCCGGCTGCTTGAGTGCCGTTCCCGTCAATGTCGTTAAATTTGATACCAGTAATGCTGCCAACAAGTGGTGGAAGAGGGGGATCTGAGAGTAGGAGATTGCCAAAATTCACCACAGCAGGAGTAGTTTGGCCAGCAGCCAGCGTCACCGAAACTGGATTGGGAGTAGTCGGCTGGCTCTCACGTGGCAGGAATTCCCGGACGCTGTAAGTACCGGAGGGCAAGTTGGGGAAATTGAAGCTGCCCAGAGGACTGGTAGTTGTTGCCGAAGTTTCTCCAGCGCCCAGAATGCCGTCATTGTTCGTGTCGAGGAAAACAATCGCTCCGGCTAAGCCAGTTTCTCCCCCACCTTGAATGCCGTTGCCGTCGGAGTCGTTAAATGTTATACCAGTAATGCTTCCCAGTAGCGCAGGTATCGATTGATTGCCGAAACTCACCGGAGTCGTTTGACCCGCCGCCAGCGTCACCGAAACCGGGTTGAGAGTAGTTGATTGGCTGCCGGCTGGCACAACTTCCCGAACGTTGTAAGTGCCTGCGAGCAAGTTGGGGAAATTGAAGCTGCCGTCAGCACCTGTCGTTGCCGAAGTTTCTCCCGCATCGAGAATGGTGTTGTTGTTAGTGTCAAGGAAAACAGTCACTCCGGCGACACCGAGTTCTCCGGCTGCTTGAGTGCCGTTGCCGTCTTTGTCGTTAAATTTGATACCAGTAATGCTTCCCAGTACCGCAGGTATTGATTGATTGCCGAAACTCACCGGAGTCGTTTGACCCGCCGCCAGCGTCACCGAAACCGGGTTGAGAGTAGTTGATTGGCTGCCGGCTGGCACAACTTCCCGAACGTTGTAAGTGCCTGCGGGCAAGTTGGGGAAATTGAAGCTGCCGTCAGCACCTGTCGTTGCCGAAGTTTCTCCCGCATCGAGAATGGTGTTGTTGTTAGTGTCAAGGAAAACAGTCACTCCGGGGACACCAGGTTCTCCGGCGGCTTGAGTGCCGTTGCTGTCAATGTCGTTAAATTTGATACCGGTGATGGTACTCAGCGGTACGACAACGGGAATCGGCTGTGCGGAAAATTCGGAGGTGTTGCCGGCGGCATCTGTTGCTGTGGCGGTGATTAATTGCCCTGCGGTGACTGCTGCTGGGAAGGTTTGATTGAAGGTGGCGTTGCCGGCCGCGTCTGTCGTTATCGGGACAGAAGCAATCAAGGTTTGACCTTGGGTACCGGGGGGGTTGTTGGCGAAAAATTGGAGGGTGAAATTGGTACTGGGCGTGCTGTTGAAGGTTCCCGCGACGGTGGCGCTGCCTGCGCTGGCGGTAGCGGTAGTTAGTACGGGGGTGTTTTGCAGGTTGTTAGCGCCTGTGTCGGCGTCGCCCGCATCGTTGGCGGTGATGCCGTTGTTGCCGAGGTCGATTCCTAGGCCGCCGTTAGCGAAGATGGAGTTGTTTTGGATGCTGTTGCCGGTACCGGCGAGGATGTTTACTGCCGAAAGGAGGTTGCTGGCGATCGTATTTCCTTGACCTACCACTGTACCGCCGATCGCATTATTGCTTGCGCCATCAGGAATAAATACCCCGGTAACATTGGGCAGCGGAGTCGTACCGTTGGCAGCAACGCCGATGAAGTTGCCAAACAACGAGTTGCCGACAGTGGTGGGCCCAATAAGGACGACACCATTACCGCCACTGTTGCCGGAAATAATGTTTCGGGCGGCTGGGGTCGTTCCGCCAACGGTATTGTTGGTTGCACCTCCCCCAATGACTACGCCGACATTAGTGTTAGGGACAGCAGTGGTACCGTCAAAATTAGTGCCGATGAAGTTGCCTGTCAGAATGTTGCCCGTCGCACCGGGATTGAGAATGACCGTACCACTATTGCTGTTGCCGGAAATGACATTCCCGTTAATAGTGTTGTTCGGTACGCCGTTGACGGTAACTCCGCTGGCGTTGGGCAAGGCGGCGGTGCCTGCGGCGTTGGTGCCGACGTAGTTGCCCAGCACTTGGTTGCCCCCCGTACCGCCGACGATGATGACGCCATCGGCAGTATTTCCAGAAATGACGTTGCGATCGCCCGCGGCAATCCCCCCGATAATATTATTGCTGCCGCCATTCTGAACGGCGACACCAAATAAGGCGTTGGGCGAGGCCGCGGTACCTGCTGCATCGACACCGATGTAGTTTCCCGCTACGGTGTTGCCGTTGCTTTCGAGGGAGATGCCGGTGTTGCCGAAGCGGTTAATTATCAATCCCCGCAAGGTGCTGCCACCGCCACCGGCCAAGACCCGAAAACCGCTGACACCACCTGCACCAGCTCCATTGATTTCGATGAGGGGGGTGCCGGCGAACCCCGGTTGGGTAGTGCCGTTGATGATTGTGGGAACGTTAATATTGGGCAAGATTGAGAGGGGTGCGATCGTCTGAACGCCTGCACCGGGAATGGCAAAGTTAATATTGTGCGGCGGCGGTGCGGCAGTGGCATTCGCATCCGTAATCGCTTGTCGCAGCGAATCCGGCCCTGCATCGTTGGTATTCCTAACAGTGAATATCGCCAAGGTATGCGCGTAATTTGCCATTACCTCTGGCTCGATCGCCAATCCAGCTTTAATCGCTCCAGTAGCGTATTCAAGCAACCAGTTTCCACCTTTTTGCGCGCTCCCGGTAGCATCGGCCGAAGCAGCAATATTAGCTTTTGTTAACTTGCTCAGTTGTTGTACAAAAGCTGCTCCTTTTTCACCCGCTGCTACGTTACATCCGTAGAGCAGAATTTCAAATCGATTTTTAATTGAGTTTACAGATGACGAAAACCACCGCTGCAAACAGTCGCGATATGTTTCTAAATTGTCGAAATTCAGCTTAGTTTGCCCTAGCTGCAAACTTCCCGATTCCCCGTGAGAAATAATGTGAACGCTTTCTATACCTTTGCGGCTTTGCAATGCTTCGGAAATTTGTTCGATGCCGTCCCGCGTGCGTTCGACTAAAATAACCTCTATACCCGGTTTCACACCCGCAGCCAGACTCTGCCAATCTTCAACGGCTGCATCTACAAATACTATTTGTTGGTTTTTCATAATTACCTTTCTCTCATGCACCTAAGTAGGTTTTCAAATTGTTGTTTCCGTGCGATCGTCGCCCAACTTCCAAGCACAAATACCGCTACCACAAAATCAGCCTTCAACTCAATAAAAGTTGCACAGGCAAAACTTGACAATTATCTATTTTTGTGATTTTTTTTGAAGTTTTTGGAGAGCGAAAGTTGGTCGATCGCACTTTTTCATTTTCAACTTAAAAAATCAGACTGCTGGTACAGGTAGCTTGTTCCCCATTCCGGAAATATTTCTAAAAATGTCAATATAATTTACAAAATTTAATGTTATTTTTTTGACTCAGTACAATTTTGTGACAGGAAGCCAGCTATATGGAAGTTCCAAACCCAGAAAAAAGTAGTAAGTATCCAGCAATTCTTCCATCTCAAATATCAAACCGCAGGCCAGGGATTTTGGCAAATCCAGCCTGTCACCCATAATATAGAGAAATAGTCGCCTTCATGGCATGATAGAAACTTGTCCCTCACATAACTGAAATTGATGACCGCTCAAAACTCCCCAGTTTCCCCCATCACTTGGAAAGAAGACCGAGTTGTGCTAATTGACCAAAACCGACTGCCGCAAGAATATGGTGTAGTCGAAATTAGCCACTCTCAAGATATGGCTGAGGCGATTAAAACTATGATAGTCCGAGGTGCTCCGGCGATCGGCGTAGCGGCAGCCTACGGCATGTATTTGGGCGCGAGGGAAATTGAAACGGGCGATCGCACCGAATTTCTCGCTAAACTAGAACAAGTTGGTGAATTATTGCGATCGACTCGTCCCACAGCCGTTAATTTGTTTTGGGCGATATCCCGAATGCTCAAAACAGCCGAAAAAACTAGCGGTTCCGTCGAACAAATCCAAAAAACTTTGTTAGAAATGGCTAAAACCATTCAAGCCGAAGACTTGCAAACTTGCAAAGATATCGGCGACAAAGGCTTAGAAGTTCTGCCAGCAACACCCGAAAAATTGAACTTACTAACTCACTGCAACGCCGGTGCCTTAGCTACAGCAGGCTACGGAACAGCATTAGGTGTAATTCGTTCTGCTTGGCGAGAAGGCAGACTTGGCAGAGTTTTTGCAGACGAAACTCGCCCCCGTCTCCAAGGTGCAAAACTCACAACTTGGGAATGCGTGCAAGAAGGAATTGCCGTCACATTAATAGCCGACAATATGGCCGCTCACTGCATGAAACTCGGCATGATTCACGCAGTAGTTGTCGGTGCAGACAGAATCGCTGCTAACGGCGACGCAGCCAATAAAATTGGTACTTACAGTTTAGCAATTGTTGCCAAAGCTCACAACGTCCCCTTCTTTGTCGCCGCACCTTTATCAACAATTGATTTTGAACTTTCAGACGGCAGCCAAATCCCCATTGAAGAACGCGATGCTGTGGAAATGTATCAAGTTGGAACTACGCGAATTTGTCCAGAGGGTGTAGAATTTTACAATCCCGCTTTTGACGTAACTCCGGCCGAATTAATTTCAGGAATTATTACAGAACACGGCACGGTTGCTCCTGGAGAGTTGAAACAGTTTCAAGCAAAACAATTAGTTTAATTGTATGTTACTCACCCGCTCTATTCACGCAAAGTTATTGCAAATAATCCCGCTTTTATCAAGTAGGTTTGCCGATAAATTTCAGGGAAAGATTGAGGGAGAATTTTTAGGGAAACGCCAAACAACTGTCAGGACAAAGCAGTTCTGTTTTCCTAGAGCGACTCAAATTTGCAGCAATGCTACAAGCCGGATTCGTAGCTGTCGCAATCGGCAGAGGAAAGTTGCGATCGCAGCTATAACTTTGCCAGTTGTTTTTGCTACAGTCGCTCAGGCTCAATTGTCGCCAACCTTGAAAGCTCAGGAATCAGCAGCTAAACAATATGTGGCAGCGATGAATAAAGCTCAGCAAGCCTACTATGCAAACAATACGGGTTTTACAAGTTCTGTTGCCAATCTAGGTCTAGGTCGCATTAAAGCTGACACAGCTCATTACAAATATTCAATTAATACCGGGAACAAAGCTGTATTTAATTATGCAGTGTCGAATCAAGCTAATCTCAAAAGTTTTGTGGGAGGAGTTTTTTTAGTAGGCAACAAGAGGCAAACAATTTTGTGTGTAAATGTAGCTCCCGGCAAGATTAAACCAGCTAATCCCATTAATACTAATGGGGTTTTAAACTGTGCTGCTAAAACAGCAAAAGTTGTTAAATAAACTATCTTTAATTTATGTGTAATTTAGCAGATAATTGGATTGTCAGCGCAGATTTGGCTAAGCAATTACTGTTAGGAGGAGCGACTCTGCTTGATGCTCGCGAACCTATTTTAAAGTGGTTTTGCCGTCTGCCGCCAGCTATTCCCGTAACTTGGCAGCAATTTGCCTGTTCCGACTTTCCGCACCAAGGTAAAATTATCGAAGATGATGCAGTTTTAACAGAAAAATTGCAAGCATTGGGAATTTGTCAAGACCAACCAGTCATTGTCATTGCGGATTCCGCGAAAGGCTGGGGCGAAGACGGGCGGATTGTTTGGATGCTGCGAACTTTGGGACACGAAAAAGCTGTGTTTGTCGATGGAGGATATCGAGCTTTTGTTAAAGCTGGAATCGATCGCACAAAGCGCACAAATCATCCATCGCAGCCAGGAGATTTTATTGTATCTCGCCGATCGAATTGGGAAATCAATCGGGATGATTTAAAAGCTATTTTAGGTAATGATAATTTAGCAGTTGTTGATGCGAGGGAACCGCGAGAATATTCAGGTAAAACGCCTTACGGAGAAACCAGGGGCGGTCACATTCCCGGTGCGGTGCATCTCTATTACAAACAGTTAATGGACAAACAGGGAAAACTGCTGGAACGCGAGGAAATTGTCGCTATGTTGCAGCAGAAAGGAGTTTCGCAGTCAACTGAAATTGTGAGTTATTGTACTGGGGGAGTTAGGTCTGCATGGTTGACTTGTGTCTTGACAAGTTTCGGATTTAATGCTAAGAATTATGCAGGTTCAATGTGGGAATGGTCGGCTTCGCCGGCAGATAGCTATCCCCTGACCAAAAACTAAAACTAGCAATTAGAAATTAGTCGTAGGGTGCGTCAGAAGAGAGTCTTTCAATTACCGATAAAAGAACCCTAGCTGACGCACCTTACTAAGCCAATTAGTCCTAGGGTGCGTCAGAAGAGAGTCTATCAATTATCGATAAAAGAAACCTAGCCAATTAGTCCTAGGGTGCGTCAGAAGAGAGTCTATCAATTATCGATAAAAGAACCCTAGCTGACGCACCCTACTGAAGCCAATTAGTCGTAGGGTGCGTCAGAAGAGAGTTTCTCAATTATCGATAAAAAAATCCTAGCTGACGCACCTTACTAAGCCAATTAGTCCTAGGGTGCGTCAGAAGAAAGTCTATCAATTACCGATAAAAGAAACCTAGCTGACGTACCTTACTAAGCCAATTAGTCCTAGGGTGCGTCAGAAGAAAGTCTCTCAATTATCGGATAAAAGAACCCTAGCTGACGCACCCTACTGAAGCCAAAACTATTTTCGCTGTGATAAAACCCGCTAATTTATCAGGCATTTAACCTTGACAAACGGGCGGGTTTCAGGTTGAAGCATCTCAACTGACTTGTTCGATATACTGTGCGAGATCGTCGCGCAGGCGGCTGAGTTCGGCTTCGGTGGTGACGCGCAGGCGATCGTCCCTAACCGTAATCAGCACTTTTGCAGCAAAAGGAGTTGGCCAGATATTCGGATTGCAGAAAACTTCCAAAAATACATCTCCTGCATACCGATATTCCATCGGTTTTTGGGGAGAAGCTTTAGCGCCAGCAGTTTTGGCGGCTACAGCTTTCAAGCTTTCCATCAAAGCTGCAATTTCGCTTTGCAAATCCCGCGCGGCTTGCGGGGAAAAGCTAAAGGAGACAGAACCTTCGACTAAATTCAGTGTCAGCGGAGAAAGAGACATGGGCAATGAAATTTAACATACAATTGTTAATGATAAAAGATATAGTAACCCAAAAGAAGTACATTCCCGCTCAATTGGACTGCGAGAATGCTATTAATTAAAATTAATCTCAAGAAGCGTGGCTAAATTAATGAATATAAATCTAGTCGTAAGCTAGATTCTGCAATACTTTTAACCTGTTATGACTTGATCGGCTTTAAGCTAGAAGTGAGAAACTTGACGGCAGATCGAGGAGATTTTATGGTAGCCGATAACCGTTCCGAAATCCGCAAGGTCTTAATCATTACCTTATTGCTAAATTTGCTGGTGATGGCAATTAAAGCAGCCGTGGGATGGCTGACTGGTTCCCTCAGTTTGCTGGCAGATGCTTTGCACAGCGTCACAGACAGCGCTAATAATATTTTAGGATTGGTAACTAATCATTATGCCAATCCGCAGCCCGATCGCGATCATCCCTACGGACACCAAAAATTTGACGCTCTCGGAGCTCTGGGAATTGCTGCTTTTCTGGGAATTGCCTGTTTTGAAATTCTCAGCGGCGCTGTTGAAAGGTTGCTAAAAGGTGGCACAGTTGTCAAAATATCGCCAAATGAACTGTGGATTTTGCTGATTGTACTGGGGATTAATATTTTTGTCACTTTTTACGAGCGCAGAGTTGGCAAACGTCTGGGTAGCGCGATTTTGGTGGCTGACGCTCAGCACACGATGAGCGATGTTTGGGTGACAATTATGGTAATTGCTGGGTTGATCGGTGTTTGGCAAGGTCAGGTTTGGAATATACCTCAATTGCAATCCCTAGACGTGTTTTTGTCTTTTCCTGTGGCTGTTTTGGTGTTTAGCAGCGGTTGGAAAGTTTTAAGGGAAAATCTGCCTTGGTTGGTGGATGAAATGGCGATCGCACCGGAAACTATCCAGGCGATCGCAATGGATGTACCCGGAGTTGTCAACTGTCACTCGATCGCCTCTCGCGGTGCGATCGGGCGTCAAGTGTTTATTGATATGCACATGATTGTGAATGCGGCTGATGTAGAAACTGCTCACCGGATTACAGAAGAAGTAGAAGCCCGTTTGGAAGAACGTTTCAGCCCTGTACGCATCTTAATTCACGTCGAGCCTCCGGCTTACGAGTCCGACCAAATTAGCTACGATTCTGAAAAATGAAGGCACAACCAGCGATTTTGAGACGGATACACGGATTAATTGAAGAATCGGGAAAGTATTTTTACTTACCGCAATTCCTCCAATTTTTTAAATCCTATCAATCGGGTTAGAGCGATCGCACTTAATTTAGTAGCAGTTTTCCACAGGAAAAGGGGGGTTTTCCACAGAAAAGGGCAAGTTTTCCACAATAGATCGATCGGCTGTCGTCGATTTCTGTCTTTCTATTTGTATAAATTCCAAGTATTTTGAATTTCTGTAGCCATTTCCCCCGCAAATGCCAAGGTAGCAAAATCTCCACTTTTGAACCGAGAGCTCGCAGCCATCTCAACGGGTAGGGCGGATGGAATTTTTACTTTATTTTATCTGGTGCTAGCCTATCTACTCTCGATGGTAGCGGAAATTCTCCTACTCTGTTTTAGCAGACGATTCTCTTAATTCAGAGAAAGATGAAGAAATGTTTCGATCGAGTTGGATTTGGGGGTGTGAGTGCGATCGCGCCTGAGTTGGTGAAAAAGCGATCGCCTTCTGCCAAAATCAAAATTCAAGCCTCCAAAATCGATCGACGCAGCCATTTCAAAACTGCATCGATGAGATTCGGATGGTTAGGAGAAATGCGTTTTACATTGTCGCATGGTCGATCGGTGATAATTGCGATCGTGCCTCCAAAAGCACTCAGTGCAGTTAGAAAAGGTTCGCTGAATTCGCGATCGATTTTAGAATTGTAGAACACCAACGCAACTCGTTTTTCTAGGTTTCTCAAATTCAGTCGCCAATAGGCTTTGAGCAGTGGCATAGTTGTGGGTGTTCCTTCTTGTCGTTCTGGACAACCTTGCTCTACCATTTGGATATAGATATCAGTGGCAGGATTATCTAGAGGGTTAAATTCGCTACCATCAATACAAATCAGTTGTACTGCTTGATTGAGCATTGGGTCGCTGACAATTGCAGAAGGCAGGACTTCTGGAAATTCGGCAAAGTTTAGGACTTGATTAGTGTTGGATTTGCTAACTAGGATGTTGTCGGATACTTTTGCATTTATAGTAAATGGTTGACTGTGCCATGCACTATAAAACTCTGGATAACTCATTTTTTGGGCGCAGTGCCAGATAACTCCATAGCAATGGAAATATCGATCGACATCATCTTTGTCAGTTTTCCTGTATAGACAATTTCTTAGTCCTTCAACTACCAATGGGAACATTTCATACTGAATCATTTTTGTAAATTTTAAAGTTGCCGCGAAACAGCCCATATCGTCTTCACTATTACACAATAAATTAACTAGAGATTTTGCAATAAATTCTTTACTTGATTTAAGCTTCTTATCTTTAGAGGACTTTAAAATATCTTTAAAGGTGTATTCATTATAGTCGCTTTTTGTTAATTTATCTAAAAGCTTAATAACCTTAATACTCTCATTCTCGATTTTAAATTCAACTTTTATAGGCTCACCTTTAAATGGTAAACCATATACTAATGAATGAGCAGACGAAAGAGCATCTTCCCGATCCATACCCCAGGAACAATCCATTGCAGTATAAAAACTGATTACATTTTCCAGAAGGTCTTCTGCTAATTTGTTTCCAGGGTCAAGCTTGGTTAATATCTTAGCAGCTTCATGGGTATTCTCTGCATTTCCCCGAAGACGAAAAGATTGGTTTTCCAATGTAATTTTATGTTCTTTTTCTTCACGAATTAATTTGGTTAATAAATTAATTGCTTTCAGGCGATCGGTTTTTTTAAATACTTCTCTAGCGGCATCTTCTACACAATAATGCAATTCTTCACCGATGTTACTAAATCCGATTTGAAACAGTCTCTCCACAATTTCATCTGCTCGTTCATAAATTGTAAATTCAGAGATTGCACACGCAGCCAAAAAATAAGCTCTGTAGCCATAAAAATTCTCAATACCACATCTATCATTAAAACTTGTTAACAACTCAATAAACTTATCTCTGTTTTTATTGTTGTTTCCAAACCATAATATAATTACTTCTTTCCACTGCAGTTCAAAAATGCGATAAATACCTTCATCTGGATTATGAGGAACGTGATTTAGGAAAAAATGCCAATCATCGATCGCCAAGGCAGCAAAATATTCCTGGAATGTAGGATGAAAGAATGCGTAAACAGATTCATCTGTTGCAGCTTCTCGATCTACCAAATTCAGCCAACCGAGATCCCAGGCTAATTTAAACAGCCTATCGCCCATTTCTTGCTGAATTAAACTCAGTGGCAACCGAAATCTAGCATCGCTATCCAATCCTGCTATAGACAAACGACCGAGGGCTTGATGTAATTCTTCTCGTAAACCTGGTTGAGTTGCCCAATCAATAACCGATTGGGATGGTTTCCACTCATAGAAATAACGGACAAAGTGTTGATATAGTTCTGCTTTAGTTTCGGGTAATTCGGCTTGCTTATTCTGGCTGAATATTTGACACAGTAGAGATAAGCGAAGCGGATTTTTTACGAGTTGGCGGATGCGTTCTTTTTGCGGTTCTTGCAGCTTTTCCTGTAACTCCTGTCCCCGTTGAATATTTTTTGCTTCAGCAAACCACTGCTGAATAAAATCATCTACTTGCTCTGGTTTAAATTCTTGAGTTTTGTAAGTATCAAAACCTGTGAGGGGATTGTTGAGACGGGCATCCCAAACATTGGTTCGACAGGTCAAAACAACCCGCACATTACCCAACCAATCAGTAAGCTGGTTTCTAATTTCCTCTAAGGACAAACAACTATTCGGCCCTACAGCCATTTCATCAACACCATCGAGTAACAGCCACACCCCACCATGACGCAACCGTTTCTGTAGAGATGTTTTGTGAGACTTCTCTACATCAATATCAGGATAAACCAGAGCCATAGCTTCCGGCAACCATTCCTGAAGGATATAGTCTTTCAGTGTCTTTCCTTGCAAACTTGCCAGCGCAATGCAAATCGGCAAATCTTGATTATTTTCCTGAATGTGAGTGGCGATTTTATCTAACAGCGTTGTCTTTCCTGCTCCTGGTTCGCCGACAATAGCAATATGTTTATTTTTTCCAGTAGGGTTTTGTCCAATAACGTCAGTCATGAATTCATCATGCTCGTAAATTCGGGTAACAACTTCCGGTTCTAATTGATGTAACAGTTCCATAGGCACATTGCCACTGCGACGCTGCTGCTGTTTCCGTTTGATTAAACCTAGCGGTACAAAAACATTGATTTCAAATCCCATTTCTGTCGCTCTTCGTCTAAAGCGTTGCTCCTCTTGCTGTTCATTTAACATTGATTGGCAAACTCGCTGCCAATCAATGGTAATTTTTGGCTGTGGCTCTCGATCGGAATTTTGCAAGCTTGAGTCATGTTCGGCAATAAAGTTTATGGGTTCAAATTCTAATGCTTTAAGAATTGAGATGACAGTACCGCGATCGCACGGCTTGCCATCCAGAAAGCGTTGTACGGTACTGATACTCACATAAGCCTGATTTACAAGGTTTTCTTTAGACCAACCTCGTTTGTCTGGATTTAGTGGCTTTTCCAATTCAGCCATCTGTTGACGAACTTTATCCAAACCTGCGCCATCAATCCGAACACTGCGAGATGCCATAGTTTGACTCATTCCTAACAACTAGAGTGGATGAAATTGGGAATTTTGCATCAGTTGCATAGCCCGCCAGGGGTTTAAACCCCTGGCTCATAGCGAAAGTCCTCTAAAAGAGGACTAAATGCTGACCCAAAAAAGCGCTCTTCAGTCCACTTGAGTGGACTTTCGCTATGAGCCGTGGACTTGAGTCCACGGCGGGACAACAGCACAGGCGCAAAATCTCAATCAAAACTATCCCTAGCATAGTCAGCATCAAGTTTCTTGACCAGTTCAGATCAGTTCACTTTTTTCTGAACCGTTTTGCTCTGGAGAAATCCAGTTGACTCCAATAGGCTTGAATCATTAGCACTCAAAGGTTCAGCTTATGACAGCCTTTCAACTCAGCCTTTTCCCAGACGAGCCACCTACTCCCATCGACTCCCTTAACAAAAAGAGAAGGGTAAAACTCCAATCCCAACCAACTGTAATAGAGCAATCCTGCACAACCCATAGAGCCGCACAACTGTTGGAGGTATCCACCACAACTCTCTACCGCGCTCGGAAAGAAGGCAAACCTTACCAGAAGGGCGCTTGGACTGCTACCGCTCTTGGTGCAAACGCTTGGACAGTCGTCTACAACCCCTTTAATTCCCACTCACCCTAATTGGAGATAAAACTAATGCTATACGCCTTTGACTGTGACAATTCTTTGTCTTCATTTCCCCAATTCCAAAGCGGGGAAATTATCAACGAGTTAGAAACGATCGCTATCGATATTCTAGAGATGATTTTAGGCGATTGCTTCCGTTACTGTCCCCAAGTTCCCCTAGAAATGATCTGTTCTCGTCGAGAAACTTTTACCCGTCTTCCCATTGAACTTTGGAAATTTTGGGTGAGTTCCAGAGTCGATATCGCCTTGATGGAACGCGGTTATTGTGCTAGTCGCAAAGCCAAACTGGTGATAGAATGTCAATCTCATTGGCACGATCGCCCAGAGGTGCAGGTGCGCGATCGCAAAAAAGCCCGACTCCTTGCATCTGTTGGCGTTCCCTTAGTATACCTGCGACAAATCGATCTCGATCGACGCTTCTATCGTTTCTACACTCCCAATGGACAAAAAGAAGTCTTCTACAACTCAATTACCCAACAAGGACGGACAGAACTGGAAGCATTTTTGCAACACTATTCAACACAGTTGACAGTTGACAGTTGACTCTTAGACTATAATTTTTCTGTGTAAGTCCTGTAATTAACACAGGACTTACAGACGGCATCTATCCCAATCGAAAATCAATAATCGACAATGGTATTACTCCCACTCGATCGTACCAGGCGGCTTAGAAGTAATATCGCATTTTTTGATCTGAGCTACTGAATACCGTGTACCACATATAGATGGAATATGCTGGATGATTAGAAATACCGATCGCAACTAGGACAACGGTACAACATTGGTGGGAATTTAGCAAACAAGCTTCTCTTTCTAAATTGTTAAAAAATGTCCGCAAGGCACATTTTTTAAATATAAATTAGTGGCACAATTATTTATCTTTAGCCCTGGACGCATTAATACCTTTATAACCGGGGTTTTTACTATTATTAAAGGCTAATTATGCAGTTTGTTTGCCCATCAAACCCGGTTTCTGGAAACCGTACGTCCAGGAGTATATCTTCCTTTACAAAGGTGACTTGATTCCGATGGGTGGTCAATTACTGTGCGATTCGTTTAGCCTAAAGCAAGCTGAAAAGCTTGCGGGACGGTTAGCCCAGTTGATGAGGCTGGTGACAACTGGTTACATTTGTAGGTGAACCGCCGTGCGGTAAGTCCTACCCCTCAAGTGCAGAGGTGAAAGCATAACCCCTAGTTTATTGGATAGCAAACAATAGGCTAAAGCGGGGTTAAAAGGCAGAACTACTGAAAGCCAAATTCGGTATCTGTCGAGCAAGAATCCATGCGTAGCGCAAGCAAAGATGTGTTTGAACCATCGTTAACCACAATGGTGTAATGGCTGAGTTAAGGATAAAACCGTTGTAAGATACGGTAAAGACTAACTAACACCAAGCCAAAAGGTAAGGATAGGGCATAAGCGGTTGGTAATCCGACTTATAAGCACCGCCCATAACCCCGGTGGAAAGCATCACGCTAAAGATTCAAACAATGTGTAATCGGAACGAAGTAACTCTCTTAAATCTCTGGATAGGTCGATATTCAGTAAATAGCTAACGAATGGTTTAAGAGAGAGGGATTGTATCAAAAGCCAATGCCTCACTGTAATGGTGTGGATATGCTGACAGATACACGGTAATTCCAAAGGAATAAAACAAGTAGCAATGAATAAATCTAAAACGCTGAACAATCAGACGGTGGAGTGGAAAGACATCAACTGGCGCAAGCTAGAAAGGGTGACTTTTAAGTTGCAAAAGCGAATATTCCAAGCGAGTGAACGTGGTGATGTTAAAGCAGTTCGCAAACTTCAAAAGACCCTGATTAGGTCTTGGTCTGCAAAATGTATTGCGGTTCGTAGGGTGACACAAGATAACCAAGGCAAGAACACGGCTGGTGTGGATGGCGTTAAATCGCCGACCCCAAAAAACCGTACTAACCTGGTTGGTAAGTTAAAGTTGGAAGGCAAGGCAAAACCCACTCGTAGAGTTAATATCCCCAAACCCGGAACAACCGAAACTCGACCATTAGGAATACCTACAATAAACGACCGCGCATTGCAAGCGTTAGTTAAACTAGCGTTAGAACCAGAATGGGAGGCGAGATTCGAGCCAAACTCCTACGGTTTTCGACCAGGACGTTCATGTCACGATGCGATTGAGGCAATATTTGTCAATATTAGGTACAAGTCTAAATATGTGCTTGATGCTGATATTGCTAAGTGCTTTGACCGCATAGACCATAAAGCATTACTCTCCAAAATACACACATACCCCACTCTAAGCCGCCAACTTAAGGTATGGCTCAAAGCAGGATATTGTGTCCAGGGTGATTTATTCCCTACTAATGAGGGTACACCACAAGGAGGGGTTATTTCTCCCTTACTTGCGAACATTGCCCTACATGGTATGGAAGAAAGAATAAAACAGTATGCGGATACATTAAAAGGACAAAAACGGGTTAACCGTACAGCCCTTAGCTTAATCCGTTATGCTGATGACTTCGTAATAATCCATGAGGATTTGTACGTCGTAAAAAGATGTAAGGAGATAATTGCAGAATGGTTGTGTGACATGGGATTGGAATTAAAACCAAGTAAGACAAAACTAACCCACACCCTCATTGAGATTGATGGTAATGTCGGGTTTGAGTTCTTAGGGTTCCACATACAGCAGCATAAGGTGGGAAACTACCGTGCGGCATCAAATGGACACTTCAACTTAGGTTTTAAAACACTAATTACACCCTCCAAAGGTAAAATCCAAACTCATCTAGCCAAGATTGCCGAAGTAATAGATACCCATAAAACCGCTCCTCAAGCTGCTTTAATTAACAAGCTGAACCCAATCGTCAGGGGGTGGTCAAACTATTACTCGACAGTAGTTAGTAAGGAAACCTTCAATAAGGTCGATATGCTGACATGGCAAAAGTTAAGAACTTGGTCAAGAACGAGGGGAAAAGGGAGCATCAATAAAGACAAATACTGGCGAACAGTAGGCGACCGCAATTGGTGTTTTAGTACCGAGAACGGAATAGAACTAACACAGCACTCAGATACGCCAATCCTAAGGCATATCAAAGTAAAGGGTGTTGCTAGTCCGTTTGATGGAAACTGGACTTATTGGAGCAAGCGTAGAGGTGAATACCCAGGAACCCCTAACAGGGTTGCATCATTAATCAAGCGTCAAAAGGGTATTTGTTCTCACTGTGGTTTGTACTTTACCAGTACAGATGTTGTAGAAGTTGACCATATTAAACCGACATCATTAGGTGGGAGAGATACCTACGATAACCTGCAACTTCTGCATAAACACTGCCACGACGCAAAGACAGCAACAGATGGGTCAATACACTCTAAAGAAAGTGTCAAAACCGATAGCGTGTCCTAAATCGTATCCATAACAAGGATGGTATTATCAAGGAGCCGGATGAGGTGAAAGTCTCACGTCCGGTTCTGAAGGGCGCGACCTGAAAGGTCGTTCGGCACGTGGAGCCTACTCCACTAAGGGATTCACACCCCTTACTCTCACGTAAAA